>NZ_JBSFEV010000026.1:0-134043 GCF_053594615.1 Streptomyces sp. NPDC001858 | reverse complement strand
CCGTGGGCGCGCTGCTGCCCGCCGAGACCGACCTCGCGGCCCGGTACGGCGTCTCGCGCGGCACGGTCCGCCAGGCGGTCGCCGCCCATTCCGTCGTGGTGGTGCGGGAGCGGTTACGAAGAGGGAGTCGCCGACGCCGACTCGGAGGGCGTTTCGCTCGGTGTGGAGGTGGGCGGATCGCTCGGTGTGGAGGTCGGCGCGGCCGTGACGGTCAGTTCGACCGTAAGCGTCGCTCCGCCGGTGGTGGTGATGCGCAGCACGTACGTGCCGGCGGTGTCGTCCGCGTACAGCTTGGGCAGCTGCAGCAGGCCGGCTGCGTCCGTCCGCAGGTCCAGCGTGCGCACGGCGTTGCCGGCGGCGTCCTTGAAGTAGGGGCCGCTGCCGCCCGCGCCCGAGTTGAGCACGGTGGCGGTGGCCGCGACCTTGCCCGCGGCGGCGCCCCGGTACGTGGCCTTCACCCCGACCTGGTCGGCGAACTCGCCGCCGGCGGTGCTGGTCAGCGCGGTGCTGCCGGTGGCCACGAGGGCGTCGGCGGCACGGGCGGTGACCGTGGCCGTGTGGTCGACGGCGGGAAGCGTGCGGCCGACGACCGTGGCGCGGACGACGAAGTCACCGGTGTTCTCGCCCGCCTTGAGCGCGGGCGCCTGGGCGACGCCCTTGCTGTCGGTGGCGATCGTGGCGACGCTCTCGCCGCCGGCGAAGACGGCGTCCGTGTCGCCGACGATGGTGAAGCGGATCCTGACCTTGCCGACGGTCTTGCCGGCCGCCGTCTCCGCGCGGGCGGCGATCTGCTCGGCGAACGTGTCGCCCGCCATGGCGCTGAGGCTCGCCGCGCCCGCGACCTCCAGGTGGTCGACCGTGTCGCTCGGAGTGGGCGTCGGGATCGGGGTGTTGGGCGTGTTGGGCTTGCTCGGCACGATCGGAGTCGACGGCGTGGTCGGGGCGCTCGGCGTCGTCGGGGTGGACGGCGAGGTCGGCGTGGTACCGGTGTCGTCGTCGCTGCGGTCGCTCGGCACGGTGCCGGTGCCGTCGGGGATCGCGTGCGTGCCCTTGCGGTAGAACTCCAGCCACGACAGGACGGTGTTGAGGTAGTCCGTCGAGTTGTTGTAGCTCAGGATCGCGCTGCGCATGCCGGACGTGGTGGCCATGTCCCAGTCGTAGCGGCACAGGTAGTGGCCGGCGGCGAGCGCGGCGTCGTAGATGTTGTTGGGGTTCTTCAGGCCGTCGCCGTTGCCGTCACGGCCCGCCCACGCCCAGGTGGAGGGGATGAACTGCATGGGGCCCACGGCGCGGTCGTAGGTGCTGTCGCCGTCGTACGCGCCGTTGTCGGTGTCGCTGATGTTGGCGAAGCCGTTGCCGTTGAGGACCGGGCCGAGGATCGGCGTGATCGTGGTGCCGTCGGCGGTCACGTTGCCGCCGGCCGCCTGGCCCGACTCGACCTTGCCGATGGCGGCGAGGAGTTGCCAGGGCAGGTTGCAGCCCGCCTTGGACTGCGCGAGCGCCGCCTCGGCCTTCTTGTAGGCGTCCAGGACGGTGGCGGGGATGCCCGCCTCGCTGCTGCCCGTGGTGGTGGTCGGGGTGGTGGTGGCGGAGCTCGCGCTCGGCGCCGGGGCGGGGGTGGTCAGCGGCGGCAGGTCCGTGTAGTACGGCGAGTTGCCGGTGGCGCTGCCGCTCGTGCCGACGTCCGCGGAGTCCGCGGACGGGACATCGGCGGACGTCCGCCTGCCCTGGCTGTCGGCCGTGACGTCCGGTGCCTGGGACGCGGCCAGAGCCGCGACCACCAGTGCGGCCACGGTCGTGTTGACCGCCCCTTTGCGCAATCTGGTGCCGAAATGCGCCGACATGAAGTGAACCCCTCCCGTGGGACGCCGAACGCCCGTCTACGTCTGCACCCTGTTGTTGCCGTTGTCGTGCCGTTGCCACGCTGGTGCGCTTGCTGCTCTTGTGACGATCAACCCACCCCGGAGGTTGCACCCGCGGGCGGTTTGCACTGTTCTGTTGTGTTGTCCGACGTGCCGCGCAGACACGGCGACCCAGGCGACCCTACGACAACTTCTTTTGCACCGGCACCCGTTCGAGCGTCGTTTTCACCGGCTGGTCACGCGTTGTTGGCCGGGAACCGACGCCCGCGTCCTGGACGTCTTCGATCACCGGGCCACCCGGCCCGTCCGCCGACGTCCGCCTCCGGGAGCCCTGTTGCCGTTCACCCTGAGTCACGCCGTGGCCGTGCTTCCCGCCGTCCGCGTCGACGGCTCCGGCCGCGGACCGCTGGTGCCGGCCGCGCTCCTGGCGGGCTCCTTCGCCCCCGACCTGACCTACTACGCGGCGAGCTTCCTGTCCGGGGCCATGGAGTTCGGCGACGTCACGCACTCCTTCCCCGGTGTGTTCACGGTCGACGTGCTGCTCGCCTGGGCGCTGGTGGGCCTCTGGCTGCTGGTGCGCGAACCGCTGACCGCCCTGCTGCCACGCGCCCGGCAGGGCCGAACGGCGGCCCTCACCCGCTGCGGAACGCCACGCGCGCGTGTACGGCCGTCCACCGTCCTGTGGTGGTACGTCTCGGCGGCCCTCGGCGCCCTGACCCACGTGGTGTGGGACGCCTTCACGCACCTCGACCGCTGGGGCATGCGGCTCTTCCCGGTCCTCGGCGAGCAGATCGCCGGCTCACCGCTGTACTGGTACCTGCAGTACGGAGGTTCGGCCGTGGCCGCCGTCGTCATCGCCGTGTTCGTGACGTACGCGCTGCGCCGGACGCCCGCCGCCGAGCCGATGGGCGTCCCGCTGCTGTCGGTGCGGGACCGCTGGTGGGCCGGCGCCCTGATCGGCGGCTGCGCGCTGGTCGCGGCGGTGCGGCGGGCGACGGTGTGGTGGGACTACTGGGGCTCGCGCGGGGCGAAGCCGTGGGAGTTCGTCCCGACGCTGTGCTTCGGGGCGGGCGCCGGGCTGGTGGTGGGGGTGCTGCTGTACGCCGTCGGCGTGCGGCTGTGGCGACCGGCCGCCCGGGGCGGCTCGGCGGGGCTGCCGCAGCCGGAGCGGGTCAGCGGGGAGCGGAGCCGTCCGGGCGTTCGGTGAGGGGCGTCACGGTCGCGACGAAGACCGGGATGCGGCGGACCGTGCGGGTCGTACGGGGTCTGGGGAGCCGGCCCAGGACGCCGACGGCGAGCGTCAGGAAGCCGCGCGCCGCCTCCGCCCACCGGCGCCGGCCGTCGCCCCGGGGCAGCAGCCGGGTGAGGGCGGCCGGACAGCGCAGCCGCGCGGCCACCGCGCGCAGGACGGTGACGGGGCTCCTGGGGAGACGGGGCGTGGCGGCGCCGGGCGCGAGCGCGGG
This sequence comes from Streptomyces sp. NPDC001858, assembly GCF_053594615.1. Classification (NCBI taxonomy): domain Bacteria; kingdom Bacillati; phylum Actinomycetota; class Actinomycetes; order Kitasatosporales; family Streptomycetaceae; genus Streptomyces; species Streptomyces sp. NPDC001858. Next base: position 130,718 of record NZ_JBSFEV010000026.1, on the reverse strand, counting down.
GCGTGGTCGCCGCCGGCGCACCGCGCCGGGGACGACCTGTGTGTCCGCGGTGGCCGCGGCGTGCACGCGTGCGTGGGCCTTCCGGCGGTGAAGCATGCGTATACCCATGGCCGCATCCTGGCGGCCCGGGGTGCGCGGAGGCCTGTTCTCGGGGGCCACGCGAGTGAGGGCCCTTCGGGGGATGACCGGCGGTGACGACACGCCTCACGGAGCGCCGACTCGTTGCCACGGGACGCGAAGGGGGCCCTGTCACCGCCGACAGCGCCCCGAAGGGGCGCGGGGCGCTGACATCTGCGGCTCCGCCGCGATGGGGGTCCCCCCGCTCGAGCGCAGCCGAGAGTGGGGGAGCGACCAGCCACGACGGCGCCGCAGCTGAACGACGGCACCTCGCCGCACCCCAGCGGAGCGCCTAGTGCGCCGCCGACTCCCAGTCCGGCCCCGCGCCGACCGACACGTCCAGCGGGGCCTTGAGGTGGACGGCCGCGGGCATCTCGCGACGCAGCAGTTCCTCGGTCGCCGCGCGCTCGCCGGGGGCGATCTCCAGGACGACTTCGTCATGGACCTGGAGAAGCATGCGGGACTTGAGGTCCGCCTCGCGCAGGGCCGCGTCGACCTTGAGCATGGCGATCTTGACGATGTCCGCCGCCGTGCCCTGGATCGGCGCGTTCAGGGCCATCCGCTCGGCCGCCTCGCGACGCTGACGGTTGTCGCTGTTGAGGTCGGGCAGATAGCGGCGGCGGCCGAACAGCGTCGCCGTGTAGCCCGTCGCGCGTGCCTCGTCGACCGCCCGGCGCAGGTAGTCGCGTACGCCGCCGAAGCGTTCGAAATAGGCGTCCATCAGCGCGCGGGCCTCGCCCGCGTCGATGTTGAGCTGCTGGGACAAGCCGAACGCGGACAGGCCGTAGGCCAGACCGTAGGACATCGCCTTGATCTTGCGGCGCATCTCCGCGTCCACCGCCGCGGGCTCGACGCCGAACACCTGGGAGGCGGCCGTGGTGTGCAGGTCCTCGCCGGAGGTGAACGCCTCGATGAGGCCCTCGTCCTCCGACAGGTGGGCCATCACGCGCAGTTCGATCTGGCTGTAGTCGGCCGTCATCAGCGACTCGAAGCCCTCGCCGACGACGAAGCCGCGGCGGATGGCCCGGCCCTCGTCCGTGCGGACCGGGATGTTCTGCAGGTTCGGGTCCGTCGACGACAGCCGGCCGGTCGCGGCGACCGTCTGGTTGAACGTGGTGTGGATACGACCGTCGGAGGCGATCGTCTTGATCAGGCCCTCGACGGTGACGCGCAGCTTCGCCTGCTCCCGGTGGCGCAGCATGATCACCGGCAGCTCGTTGTCCGTCTGCCCCGCGAGCCAGGCCAACGCGTCGGCGTCGGTGGTGTAGCCGGTCTTGGTCTTCTTCGTCCTGGGCAGGCCCAGTTCGCCGAAGAGGACCTCCTGGAGCTGCTTGGGCGAGCCCAGGTTGAACTCGTGCCCGGCCGCCGCGTGCGCCTCCTTCACGGCCTGCTGGACGGCGCCCGCGAACATCTGCTCCATGGCCTCCAGATGGGCGCGGTCGGCCGCGATGCCGTGCCGCTCCAGACGGGCCAGAAGGGCGGAGGTGGGCAGCTCCATGTCGCGCAGCAGGTCGGTCGCGCCGACCTCCTCCAGACGCCCGCGGAACGCCTCGCCGAGGTCGACGATCGTGCGGGCCTGCACCATCAGGGCCTCGGCCTCGGCGCCGTCGTCCGCGCCGAAGGCGAGCTGGCCGTCGGCCTGGGCGGCGGGCGCCAGCTCGCGGCCCAGGTACTCCAGGGACAACGCGTCCAGATCGAAGGAGCGGCGGCCGGGCTTGACCAGGTAGGCCGCGAGCGCGGTGTCCATGAAGACGCCGGCGACGGACCAGCCGTGCTCGGCGAAGACGCGCATCGCGCCCTTGACGTTGTGCAGGACCTTGGGGCGGTCCGGCGCGGCGAGCCAGGCCGCCCACGCGGTCTCGTCGGACTCGTCCAGCTCGGTCGGGTCGAACCAGGCCGCCGCTCCCTGGGCCGCGGCGAGCGCGACCTCGGTGACCGACCCGGCGCCCAGCGCCCAGGTGTCGACGGTGGCGACGCCGAGGGTCTCGGCGCCGTGCTCCGCGAGCCAGCCGGCCAGCTCGCCCGTGCCCAGCACGGTGCCGTCCAGCTCCACCCCGCCGGTGGCCACCGGAGTCGCCTCGGCCTCCTCGCCGCCCGGGTCGACGGCCAGCAGCCGCTCGCGCAGCGAGGGGTTCCTGATCTCCAGGGTGTCCAGGACCATCGCGACGGCCGTGCGGTCGTAGGCGGCGCGCTCCAGGTCGGTGACGGCCTGGGGCAGCTCGACGTCCTTGACCATCTCGGTGAGCCGGCGGTTGAGCTTGACGGCCTCCAGGTGGTCGCGCAGGTTCTGCCCGGCCTTGCCCTTGACCTCCTCCACGCGCTCGACCAGCTCCGCGAACGAACCGAACTGGTTGATCCACTTGGCGGCCGTCTTCTCGCCGACGCCGGGGATGCCCGGGAGGTTGTCGGACGGGTCGCCGCGCAGCGCCGCGAAGTCGGGGTACTGGGCGGGCGTCAACCCGTACTTCTCGACGACCTTCTCCGGGGTGAACCGGGTCAGCTCGGAGACGCCCTTCGTCGGATACAGCACCGTGGTGTGCTCCGACACCAGCTGGAAGGAATCCCGGTCGCCCGTGACGATCAGCACCTCGAAGCCCTCGGCCTCGGCCTGGGTGGCGAGCGTGGCGATGACGTCGTCGGCCTCGAAGCCGTCCACCGCGAACCGCGAGACGTGCATCGCGTCGAGCAGCTCGCCGATCAGCTCGACCTGCCCCTTGAACTCGTCCGGCGTCTTGGAGCGGTTCGCCTTGTACTCGGTGAACTCCTCGGAGCGCCAGGTCTTGCGGGAGACGTCGAAGGCGACCGCGAAATGCGTGGGCGACTCGTCGCGCAATGTGTTGGCCAGCATCGACGCGAAGCCGTAGATCGCGTTCGTCGGCTGGCCCGTCGCGGTGGTGAAGTTCTCCGCGGGCAGCGCGAAGAACGCGCGGTACGCCAGCGAGTGCCCGTCCATGAGCATCAGGCGCGGGCGGCTTGCGCCGGAGGGGGTGTCGGTCTTCTTCGTTGCTGTCTCTGCCACGCCCCCGATCCTGCCACGCCCCACTGACACTCGGCCCCGGCCACCGCGACCCGCACCCCATCGCACCCCGACCCGCACCGCGGGCCGCACCCCGACCCGCGCCCGCGGACCACACGGCCCCGCCCGCACGCGCCGGGCCGCCCCGCGCAAGCAATGCGCACACAGGTGAGCAAACCCACAGGAGATCGTTGTCGCTGCCACGTGCGAGGATCGGACAGGTACCGCATTCACCGCGGGACGGCACCCACGGCAGGTCGAAGGAGAGCGTGCGATGGCTACGAAGCCGCCCAAAGCCGATCCGGTCCAGGACGCGCCGCAGATCGCCGAGCCCCAGCACGCGGCGGCCGGCCTGCCGGCCGTCGGACACTCCCTGCGGATCGCCCAGCAGCAGATGGGTGTGAAGCGCACCGCGCTGACGCTGCTGCGCGTCAACCAGAAGAACGGCTTCGACTGCCCCGGCTGCGCCTGGCCCGAGCCCGACCACCGGCACGCCGCCGAGTTCTGCGAGAACGGCGCGAAGGCGGTCGCCGAGGAGGCGACCCTGCGCCGGGTCACCCCCGAGTTCTTCGCCGCGCACCCCGTCGCCGACCTCGCCGGCCGCAGCGGCTACTGGCTGGGCCAGCAGGGCCGGCTCACCCACCCCATGTACCTGCCCGAGGGCGGCGAGCGCTACGAGCCGGTCACCTGGGAGCGCGCCTTCGACATCATCGCCGAGGAGACCGCCGCCCTCGCCTCCCCCGACGAGGCCGTCTTCTACACCTCGGGCCGCACCAGCAACGAGGCCGCGTTCCTCTACCAGCTCTTCGCGCGCGAGCTCGGCACGAACAACCTGCCGGACTGCTCCAACATGTGCCACGAGTCCTCCGGCTCGGCCCTGTCGGAGACCATCGGCATCGGCAAGGGCAGCGTCCTGCTCGAGGACCTCTACAAGGCCGACCTGATCATCGTCGCCGGGCAGAACCCGGGCACCAACCACCCGCGCATGCTCTCCGCGCTGGAGAAGGCCAAGGCGGGCGGCGCGAAGATCATCAGCGTCAACCCGCTGCCCGAGGCCGGCCTGGAGAAGTTCAAGAACCCGCAGACCCCGCAGGGCATGTTCAAGGGCGCCTCCCTCACCGACCTCTTCCTGCAGATCCGCATCGGCGGCGACCAGGCCCTCTTCCGCCTCCTCAACAAGCTCGTCCTGGAGACCGAGGGCGCGCTCGACGAGGCGTTCATCGGCGAGCACACCCACGGCTTCGAGGAGTTCGCCGAGGCGGCCCGTGCCGCCGACTGGGACGAGACGCTCACCGCGACCGGCCTCACGCGCGCGGAGATCGAGGAAACCCTGCGCATGGTGCTCGCCTCCGAGCGCACCATCGTGTGCTGGGCCATGGGCCTCACCCAGCACAAGCACTCCGTGCCGACCATCCGCGAGGTCGTCAACTTCCTTCTCCTGCGCGGCAACATCGGCCGCCCCGGCGCCGGCGTCTGCCCGGTGCGCGGTCACTCGAACGTGCAGGGCGACCGCACCATGGGCATCTTCGAACGGCCCGCCCCGGCCTTCCTGGACGCCCTGGAGAAGGAGTTCGGCTTCGCGCCCCCGCGCGAGCACGGCTTCGACGTCGTGCGCGCCATCCGCGCACTGCGCGACGGCGAGGCGAAACTCTTCTTCGCCATGGGCGGCAACTTCGTGGCCGCCTCCCCCGACACCGACGTCACCGAAGCGGCCATGCGCCGCGCCCGGCTGACGGTCCACGTGTCGACGAAGCTCAACCGCAGCCACGTCGTCACGGGCGCGCGTGCGCTGATCCTGCCCACCCTCGGACGCACCGAGCGCGACCTCCAGGGCGGCGGCGAGCAGTTCGTGACCGTCGAGGACTCCATGGGCATGGTGCACGCCTCCCGCGGCCGGCTCGCGCCCGCCAGCGCCCGCCTGCTGTCCGAACCGGCCATCGTCTGCCGCCTCGCGCGGCGCGTCCTCGGCGAGAACAGCAGGACGCCGTGGGAGGAGTTCGAGAAGGACTACGCGACCATCCGGGACCGCATAGCGCGGGTGATCCCCGGCTTCGAGGACTTCAACGCGCGCGTGGCCGAGCCGGGCGGCTTCACCCTCCCGCACGGCCCCCGCGACGAGCGCCGCTTCCCCACGGCCACCGGCAAGGCCAACTTCACCGCCGCCCCGGTCGAGTACCCGAAGCTGCCCGAGGGCCGTCTGCTGCTGCAGACGCTGCGCTCGCACGACCAGTACAACACCACGATCTACGGCCTCGACGACCGCTACCGCGGCATCAAGAACGGCCGCCGCGTCGTGCTGGTCAACGCCGAGGACGCGCGCGCGTTCGGGCTCGCGGAGGGCTCCTACGTGGACCTGATCAGCGAGTGGAAGGACGGCGTGGAGCGGCGGGCGCCCGGCTTCCGCGTCGTGCTCTACCCGACCACCCGGGGCTGCGCGGCCGCCTACTACCCGGAGACGAACGTGCTGGTCCCGCTGGACGCCACCGCGGACACGAGCAACACGCCGGCCAGCAAGTCCGTCGTGGTCCGTCTGGAACAATCGTCCACCGACTGAGCGTTTGCTCAGTGACGCTGGACTGGATCGACGAACGGAGCCGGGCCCCATGGGCGAGCAGCAGCACGTGAAGTTCCCGCAGGAAGTCATCGACGAGTACGCCGCGCTCGGCGTCGACATCCTCGCCCTGTTCTCCGCCGGACACCTCGGCAACCGCATGGGCGTGCAGATCGTCGAGGCGGCCGCGGACCGCGTCGTCGGCCATATGCCGGTCGAGGGCAACACCCAGCCCTACGGACTGCTGCACGGCGGCGCCTCCGCCGTCCTCGCCGAGACCCTCGGCTCCGTCGGCGCCATGCTGCACGGCGGCAGCACCAAGATCGCCGTCGGCGTCGACCTGAACTGCACCCACCACCGCGGGGTCCGCTCCGGCCTCGTCACCGGCGTGGCCACCCCCGTGCACCAGGGGCGCTCCACGGCCACGTACGAGATCGTCATCAGCGACGAGCAGGGGCGACGCGTGTGCACCGCGCGGCTGACCTGTCTGCTGCGGGACGTACGGGCCGGCGACGGCGCGAACATCCCTTCGGCCGGCTGACGACCCGGCGGCCCAAGCGTTTCCCTGCGGCGCCGTCGTGGCCGGTCGCCCAGTTCCCCGCGCCCCTTCAGAACGCTGCCGAACCGCAGCCGAATTCGCCCGACCCGTTTAGCGTTGAAGCATGACCACGGGACGGGCCCCCAGGGCGGGAGCGACGGCACGACTGCTCGGGCCGGCGCTGCCGGCGGGGGCGTTGGCGACCACCACCGGCTGCGGCGGCCCACCCGGCGACAGCACGGCCACCCGCACGCCCTCGCCGTCCAGCGCCTCGTACGAGATCCTGCGGACCGTCGTGGACGCGGCGCGGGCCGCCGAGAAGACCCAAGGAGCCGACGCCGCGGACGAGTTGAGCGACCGCGAGACCCGCGTGGGCTGCACCGACGGGTACCGCTCCGGCGGCCCCGGCGAAGGCCCCTGGCAGTGAGCGGCGTCGGCCCCGTGGAGCCCGGCGAGGGCACACGCGCGTGGGACACCCCGCAGACGCTCGGCTCACACCACGCCCCCGACTCCCTCGACTCCCCCGACTCCCCCGACTCCCCCGACGCGCAGTCCCCAACTCCCGTCAGGGGCGCCCTCGCTCGCCTCGCCCGCTTCCACCGCGCCCACCGCCGGGCCGCGTCCGCCGCCCTCGCCGCCGTGCTGCTCCTCGCCGGCGGCGGCTATCTGTACGCGACCCGGCCGCAAAAAACCGAACCGGCCGCCCCCGCACCGCCGTTCCCGTCCCAGACGGTGGACGTCAGCTACCTGGGCGAGATCGCCGTCCCGCCCGGCACCCGTCCGCGCACCTTCGCCTTCGAAGTGCTGCTGTCCGTGGACTCGGGCCCGCCGGTCACCCTGACGCGGCTGACCCAGCCTTACGCCGGGCTCACCCTGACCTCGGCTCCGCCGGCGCCGTTCCGTACCGAAAAGGGCGCCGCGCGCAAAATCGTCGTCACTGTGCATGTGTCGGAATGCGGAAAAGTGCCGAGGAACGTCGGACTCCCTTTCCTGGACGTAACTCTACGTAATGCGCGCGCAATACAGGATCACAGCTTCATCCTGGGACCACGCTATGCGCACGACCTCTCCGAAGCCCTACAGGTCGCCTGCGGCAACGAATCTACGTAATCACCAAAATGCCTGAGACGCCTGAACGCCCCTGGGTTCATCCTGCACTTTCTCACCATGCGGACAGGGCGAATCGGCCTGAATTCAACTGTTCCACCCACCGCGTACCGCTCTGCATTACCTCGTGTCATAACAAGAGAGTCACAGCATCGGTCAGACCCTCCTCCCCGTAACCCCCACCCGCTTAGAGTCACGCCCAGTCACCGCGCGGCTGGAATACCCCTTCGGCCAGACGCTCGACTCGGCCTCTTCCAGGGGGGAGGGCCGCCCATGGAAAGGACTGGAACGTGCGTCAACGTTCGCTCATCGCCATCACCGCCGCGCTGTCCGCCGGAGCTCTCACCCTGACCGCCTGCGGTTCGCGCGACAGTGACGACAAGGGCTCCGACAGCGGCGGCACCACCGTCACCATCGGCGTCGACGCCCCGCTCACCGGCGACCTGTCCGCGCTGGGCCTCGGCATCAAGAACTCGGTCGACCTCGCCGCCAAGACGGCCAACAAGCAGAAGTACGTCGACGGCGTCACCTTCAAGGTCGTCGCCAAGGACGACCAGGCGCAGCCTTCCGCGGGCCAGCAGAACGCCACCGCCCTCGTCGCCGACAAGAGCGTCCTCGGCGTGGTCGGCCCGCTGAACTCCTCCGTCGCCGAGTCGATGCAGAAGGTCTTCGACGACGCCAAGCTGGTCGAGATCTCCCCGGCCAACACCAACCCGGCGCTCACGCAGGGCACCGACTGGGCCACCAGCAAGAAGCGCACCTACTCCTCGTACTTCCGCACCGCGACCACGGACGCCATCCAGGGCCCGTTCGCCGCGCAGTACGTCTTCAACGACGCCAAGAAGAAGAAGGTCTTCGTCATCGACGACAAGAAGACCTACGGCGCCGGCCTCGCCGCCACCTTCACCGCGGAGTTCAAGAAGCTCGGCGGCACCGTCGCCGGCACCCAGCACATCAACCCGGACAGCAAGGACTTCTCCGCGGTCGCCACCCAGGTCAAGAACTCCGGCGCCGACGTCGTCTACTACGGCGGCGAGTACCCGCAGGCCGGCCCGCTGAGCAAGCAGATCAAGGCCGCCGGCGCCAAGATCCCCGTGGTCGGCGGCGACGGCATCTACAGCGCCGAGTTCATCAAGCTCGCCGGCGCCACCGCCGCCGGCGACCTGGCCACCTCGGTCGGCGCACCGGTCGAGGAACTGGCCTCCGCCAAGGAGTTCGTGGCCAACTACAAGACCGAGGGCTACAAGGAGGCCTACGAGGCCTACGGCGGCTACTCCTACGACTCCGCCTGGGCGATCATCGAGGCCGTCAAGAAGGTCGTCGACGACAACGGCGGCAAGCTGCCCGACGACGCCCGCGCCAAGGTCACCGCGGCCGTCCAGAACGTCTCCTTCGACGGTGTGACCGGCAAGGTCTCCTTCGACGAGTTCGGCGACGCCACCAACAAGCAGCTCACCGTCTACGCCGTCGAGAACGGTGCCTGGAAGGCCGTCAAGTCCGGCACCTACACCGGCTGACCCACACCCGCACCACAGCTGAGCCGCGCGGGGCGCTGTTCCATGGCGCCCCGCGCGGACTCACATCCGGCCCCCCGTCGAAACATCCGAACCGTCTCGGAGGACATGCGGTGAACGAACTGCCGCAGCAGCTGGTCAACGGCCTGCTACTGGGATCCATGTACGGGCTTGTCGCCATCGGCTACACAATGGTCTATGGCATTGTCCAGCTCATCAACTTCGCCCACGGCGAAATCTTCATGACCGGAGCGTTCGGCGCTCTCACGGTCTACGCATACGTACTCCCCGACGGCACATCCATGGCCATAGCCCTGCCACTGATGCTCGTCGGCGCCGTGATGGTCTCCGTGACCGTCGCCGTGGGAGCGGAACGATTCGCCTACCGTCCGCTGCGCAACGCACCCCGCCTCGCCCCGCTCATCACCGCCATCGGCCTCTCCCTCGCCCTCCAGCAGGCCGTCTGGGCCTGGTACCCCGAGGCCAAGTCCGCCCGCGTCTTCCCCCAGATCGACGGCGGCCCCTTCAACTTCGGCGACGTCACCATCCAGACCGGCGACGTCTTCCTCCTCATCGCCGCCCCCATCAGCATGGCCATCCTCGGCTACTTCGTCATGAAGACCCGCACCGGACGCGGCATGCAGGCCACCGCCCAGGACCCCGACACGGCCAAGCTCATGGGCGTCAACACCGACCGCATCATCGTGATCGCCTTCGCCCTCGGCGCCACCTTCGCGGCCATCGGAGGCGTCGCCTACGGCCTCAAGTACGGCCAGGTCTCCTTCACCATGGGCTTCCTCCTCGGCCTCAAGGCCTTCACCGCAGCCGTCCTCGGCGGCATCGGCAACATCTACGGAGCCATGATCGGCGGCCTCGTCCTCGGCGTCGTCGAAACCCTGGCCACCGCCTACATCGCCGACATCCCCGGCATGAGCCAGTTCGGCAGCAACGCCTGGGCCGACGTCTGGGCCTTCGTACTCCTCATCCTCGTGCTCCTCCTGCGGCCCCAGGGCCTGCTCGGCGAGCGCGTCGCGGACAGGGCGTGACACCGATGACAACACAGACCACCACCGCCGAAGCGCTCGGCAAGACCGCTTCCGCCCAGGCCGGCCTCATCGGCATCCCGGCACCCATCGCCCGCGCCCTCGCCACCGGCGGCGCCGTCCTCACCATCATCTCCACCTTCCTCGCCTGGACCTGGACCAGCGCCTTCCCCGGCGACCTCACTGTCTACGGCTACCCCGGCGGCCTCCAGGTCCTCGTCCTCATCGGCGGCGCCCTCACCACCCTCTTCGCCCTCGCCTCCTACGGCGTCAAGGGCCTCGGCTGGCTGATCCCCGCAGGCAGCGACGGCGCCATCAAGTTCGCCGCCCTCGCCACCTTCGCCACCAGCTGGTACACGGTCATCGCGATCAGCGCCGACCTCGGCGGCGTCGTCAACCTCGAAATCGGCGGCTACCTCGTCGCCATAGGCAGCCTCACCGCCTTCCTCGGCGCCCTCGCCCTGCCCTTCGAGCACCCCGAAGCCGACCCGATCGACCCCGACGACACCGCGTGGGAACACCGCAAGCACCAGGCCGCCCACCAGTGGGACACCGTCAAGGCCGCCTTCGCCTCCGGCACCGCCAAGCCCGTCGGCAAGCTCCCCTCCTACGCCGAGATCCTGATCATCGTCGCCGTACTCGCCCTCGGCCTCACCGTCTTCACCTACGGCATCGGCACCGAGTACGACGAACTCTTCGTCGGCTTCCTCATCACCGCCGGCTTCGGCTTCGCCGCCCTCAACAAGTCCGGCCTCGTCGCCCAGGCAAGCCAGATCACCGCCCGGCACCAGAACATCACCACCTGCGGCGCGTTCGTCGCCGCCGCACTCTTCCCCTTCACCCAGACCGACGACCAGTACGCGACCGTAGGCGTCTACATCCTCATCTTCGCCACCGTCGCCCTCGGCCTGAACATCGTCGTCGGCCTCGCCGGACTCCTCGACCTCGGCTACGTCGCCTTCCTCGGCGTCGGCGCCTACGCCGCCTCACTCGTCTCCGGCTCCCCCAGCTCGCCCTTCGACGTGCACTTCCCGTTCTGGGCCGCCGCCCTCGTCGGCACCGCCGCCTCTCTCGTCTTCGGCGTCCTCATCGGCGCCCCCACCCTGCGACTGCGCGGCGACTACCTCGCCATCGTCACCCTCGGCTTCGGCGAGATCTTCCGCATCACCGCCAACAACCTCGACGGCACCTCCGGCCCCGACATCACCAACGGTTCCAACGGCATCTCCTCCATCCCGAACCTCAACATCCTCGGGTTCGACTTCGGCGCCGTCCACGACATCGGCGGATTCAGCATCGGCCGCTTCGCCAACTACTTCTTCCTGATGCTGATCATCACCGCCATCGTCGTCACCGTCTTCCGACGCAGCGGCGACTCCCGCATCGGCCGCGCCTGGGTCGCCATCCGCGAAGACGAGACCGCCGCCCTCGCCATGGGCATCAACGGCTTCCGCGTCAAGCTCATCGCCTTCGCCGTCGGCGCCTCCCTCGCCGGACTCGCCGGTACCGTCCAGGCCCACGTGACCTACACCGTCACCCCCGAGCAGTACGTCTTCGCCGGCGCCATCCCGCCCAACTCCGCCTTCCTGCTCGCCGCAGTCGTCCTCGGCGGCATGGGCACCATCAGCGGCCCCCTCATCGGCGCCTCCCTGCTCTACCTCATCCCCAACAAGCTCCAGTTCTTCGGCGACTACCAGCTCTTCGCCTTCGGCCTCGCACTCATCCTGCTGATGCGCTTCCGCCCGGAAGGCATGATCCCCAACCGGCGCCGCCAGCTCGAATTCCACGAAGACGCCGAAGCGCCCACCGTCCTCACCAAGGCAGGGGCCTGACCACCATGACCAGCGACACCACCACCAAGGACGCCCCTGTCGCCCCCGTCGGCGAAACGGTGCTCGACGCCCGCGGCGTCACCATGCGATTCGGCGGCCTCACCGCCGTCCGCAACGTCGACCTCACCGTCAACAGCGGCGAGATCGTCGGACTCATCGGCCCCAACGGCGCCGGCAAGACCACCTTCTTCAACTGCCTCACCGGCCTCTACATCCCCACCGAGGGAGAGGTCCGCTTCAAGGGCAACGTCCTGCCGCCCAAATCCTTCAAGGTCACCGCCGCCGGCATCGCCCGCACCTTCCAGAACATCCGGCTCTTCGCCAACATGACGGTCCTGGAAAACGTCCTCGTCGGCCGCCACACCCGCACCAAAGAAGGCTTCTGGTCGGCCATCCTCCGCCTCCCCGGCTTCCACAAAGCCGAAGCCGCCTCCCGCGAACGCGCCATGGAACTCCTCGAGTTCGTCGGACTGGAGAAGAAGGCCGACCACCTCGCCCGCAACCTCCCCTACGGCGAACAGCGCAAGCTGGAGATCGCCCGCGCACTCGCCAGCGAACCCGGTCTGCTCCTCCTCGACGAGCCGACCGCCGGCATGAACCCGCAGGAAACCCGCGCCACCGAAGAACTCGTCTTCGCCATCCGCGACCAGGGCATCGCCGTCCTCGTCATCGAGCACGACATGCGCTTCATCTTCAACCTCTGCGACCGCGTCGCCGTCCTCGTCCAAGGCGAAAAACTCGTCGAAGGCGACAGCGCCACCGTCCAGGGCGACGAACGAGTGGTCGCCGCCTACCTCGGCGAACCCTTCGAAAACGCCCCCGGCGCAGAAGAGATCGCCGAAGTCGAGGCCGCCGAAGCGAACGCCGACAGCGCCGCCACCCCGACGGACGCCGCGCCCGCCAAGGAGAACGACCGATGACCGCACTGCTCGAAGTCGAAGACCTCCGAGTCGCCTACGGCAAGATCGAAGCCGTCAAGGGCATCTCGTTCAAGGTCGAGGCCGGCGAAGTCGTCACCCTCATCGGCACCAACGGCGCCGGCAAGACCACCACCCTGCGCACCCTCTCCGGGCTCCTCAAGCCCGTCGGCGGCCAGATCAAATTCAACGGCAAATCGCTGAAGAAGATCCCCGCCCACAACATCGTCAGCCAGGGACTCGCCCACTCCCCCGAGGGCCGGCACATCTTCCCCCGCATGACGATCGAGGACAACCTCCGCCTCGGCGCCTTCCTCCGCAGCGACAAGGCAGGCATCGAGAAGGACATCCAGCGCGCCTACGACCTCTTCCCCATCCTGGGACAGCGCCGTAAGCAGGCCGCGGGCACCCTGTCCGGCGGCGAACAGCAGATGCTGGCGATGGGCCGCGCCCTCATGTCCCAGCCGAAGCTGCTGATGCTGGACGAGCCCTCCATGGGTCTCTCCCCCATCATGATGCAGAAGATCATGGCGACCATCGCCGAGCTGAAGTCCCAGGGCATGACGATCCTGCTCATCGAGCAGAACGCCCAGGCCGCCCTCTCGCTCGCCGACCACGGTCACGTCATGGAGATCGGCAAGATCGTCCTCTCCGGCACCGGCCAGGACCTCCTGCACGACGAGTCCGTCCGCAAGGCGTACCTCGGCGAGGACTGAGTTCCCTCTCTCGCATACGACGAGGCCCGCGCCCCTTCTCCGGGCGCGGGCCTCGTCGTTTCGCTCGGCCGGACGGCTCAGCCCTTGGACGACTTCTTCTCGTCGGCGTCCTGGATGACCGCCTCCGCGACCTGCTGCATCGACATCCGCCGGTCCATCGACGTCTTCTGGATCCACCGGAACGCGGCCGGCTCCGTCAGCCCGTACTCCGTCTGCAGGATCGACTTCGCCCGGTCCACCAGCTTGCGCGTCTCCAGCCGCAGCGTCAGATCCGCGACCTCGTTCTCCAACTCCCGCAGCTCCGTGAAGCGCGAGACGGCCATCTCGATCGCCGGGACGACGTCGCTCTTGCTGAACGGTTTCACGAGGTACGCCATCGCACCGGCGTCACGCGCCCGCTCGACGAGGTCGCGCTGCGAGAACGCGGTCAGCATCAGGACGGGCGCGATGCGCTCCTCGGCGATCTTCTCGGCCGCCGAGATGCCGTCCAGCTTGGGCATCTTCACATCGAGGATGACGAGGTCGGGCTTGTGCTCACGGGCGAGTTCGACGGCCTGCTCACCGTCACCGGCCTCGCCGACGACGCTGTAGCCCTCTTCCTCCAGCATCTCTTTGAGGTCGAGCCGGATCAGGGCCTCGTCCTCGGCGATGACGACACGGGTCGTCAGCGGAGGCACATGCGACTTGTCGTCATCGGGCGCGTCCACGGGCTGGGGCGACTCGGGGGCGGTCACGGGGGCTCCTCGTTCAGGGCACAGGGGTACTGCTGACAAGAGCCTACCTAGCTGCGGTAAGGTAGTGGCACAGCGGGTGACCGCTGACCTTCGTTTCGAAGGGGCCCCGGTAGCCCAGCGGTAGAGGCCATGGATTCAAAACCCATACAGCGTCGGTTCGAATCCGACTCGGGGCACTTTTCCTTGGTTCCCAAGGTCGCGAAAGAAAAGCGGATGTTCCCGTTCTCGTGAACATCCGCTTTTTGCTGCGTGTCGTCGCGATCACTGCTTGGGGCTGTCGTCCTCGCCGATGTGGTGGACGCGGACCAGGTTCGTCGAGCCCGAGACGCCGGGCGGCGAGCCGGCGGTGATCACGACCACGTCGCCCTTTTCGCAGCGGCCGTACTTCAGCAGCAGTTCGTCGACCTGGTCGACCATCGCGTCCGTCGAGTCGACGTGCGGGCCGAGGAACGTCTCCACGCCCCAGGTCAGGTTCAGCTGGGAGCGGGTCGCCGGCTCCGGGGTGAAGGCCAGGAGGGGAATCGGGGAGCGGTAGCGGGAGAGGCGGCGGACCGTGTCGCCGCTCTGGGTGAAGGCGACCAGGAACTTCGCGCCGAGGAAGTCGCCGATCTCCGCCGCCGCCCGGGCGACCGCGCCGGCCTGGGTTCGGGGCTTGTTGCTGTCGGTCAGGGGCGGGAGGCCCTTCGCGAGGATGTCCTCCTCGGCCGCCGCCACGATCTTCGCCATCGTGCGGACCGTCTGGATCGCGTACTTGCCGACGCTGGTCTCGCCGGAGAGCATCACCGCGTCGGTGCCGTCGATGACCGCGTTGGCGACGTCGGAGGCTTCGGCGCGGGTCGGCCGGGAGTTCTCGATCATGGAGTCGAGCATCTGGGTGGCGACGATGACGGGCTTGGCGTTGCGCTTCGCCAGTTTGATGGCTCGCTTCTGGACGATCGGGACCTGTTCCAGGGGCATCTCGACGCCGAGGTCGCCGCGGGCGACCATGATGCCGTCGAAGGCGGCGACGATGTCGTCGATGTTCTCGACGGCCTGGGGTTTTTCGACCTTGGCGATGACGGGGAGGCGGCGGCCTTCCTCGTCCATGATGCGGTGGACGTCGAGGATGTCGCGGCCGCTGCGGACGAAGGAGAGGGCGATGACGTCGAAGCCGGTGCGGAGCGCCCAGCGGAGGTCTTCTTCGTCCTTCTTGGACATGGCGGGGACGGAGACGGCCACGCCCGGCAGGTTCAGGCCTTTGTGGTCGGAGATCACGCCGCCTTCCAGCACGCGCGTGTGGACGTGCGGGCCGTCGACCTCGGTGACCTCCAGGCAGACCTTTCCGTCGTCGACGAGGACCCGCTCGCCCGGTGTCACGTCGTCGGCGAGGCCGGCGTAGGTGGTGCCGCAGCGCTTGCCGTCGCCTGCGACGCCCTCCTCGACGGTGATGGTGAAGGTGTCGCCGCGTTCGAGGAGTACGGGGCCTTCGGCGAAGTGGCCGAGGCGGATCTTCGGGCCTTGAAGGTCGGCGAGGAGGCCGACGCTGTGGCCGGTTTCGTCGGAGGCCTTGCGGACGCGGTGGTAGCGCTCCTCGTGTTCGGCGTGGCTGCCGTGGCTGAGGTTGAAGCGGGCGACGTCCATTCCGGCGTCGACCAGGGCTTTGATCTGGTCGTATGTGTCGGTGGCGGGGCCCAGGGTGCAGACGATTTTTGCTCGGCGCATGTTTCGAGCTTATTGCTTACCGATGGGTAGGTAATTCGTGGCACATGGCTGCTCAACAACCTTTGCGTGAAGGGTTGTTGACAACTTATAAAGTGTGCGGGCTACCGCTCGAATGAGCGTCGGCTTTTGCGTGCTGTTCTTACGGGCCGCTTTTTTACAGGGTCGGCGGATTCATGGTGAACCGGGCGTTCACCTCTGCGCGGACATGGATGCGCTGGGGTTCGAGGTCGAGGGGTTCGGGGGCGGCCGATTCGGCTTCGGCTGCGGCCATGGAGAAGCGGACGGCGCGGCGGCCGAAGGCCGAGCGGGGGCGTGGGCCCGCGCTGCCGGTGCCGGGGTCGGCGAGTTCGAGGAGTGCGGCGACGGTGGTGCCGAGGGCTTCGGCGTATTCGTTGGCGCGTTGCACGGCTTCGTGTACGGCTTGCTGGCGGGCTCGGCGGTGGACGGGTGAGGTGGGGCGGAGTTCCCAGCTGGGGCCGTCGAATCTGGTGAGGTCGAGGTCGGCGAGGCGGGTGATGAGTTCGCCGAGGGCGGTGAAGTCGTTGAGTTCGGCGGTGAGGTGGATGGTGCCGTGGTGGGTGCGGATGCGTTCGCCTCGTCCGCGCTGGGTGAGTTCGGGGGTGAGGGTGACGGTGCCGGTGGAGAGGTTCTCGATGGCGTCGCCGTAGGACTTGATGAGGTCGAGGACGGCGGTGTTGCGGCGGGTGAGGTCGTCGAGGGTGGTGCGGCGGTCGCGGCCGCGGGCGGTGACGGTGATGCCGATGCGGGCGATCTCGGGGTCGACTTCGAGTTCGGCCTCGCCGCGGACCGTGAGGACGGGGGCGTCGGGGGTGCCTTGCGGGGGTTCCTGCGGGGAGGTCATACGTCCCAGCTTGTCATGGGTTTCCTTGGCTCTTGGCGGGAGTTGACCGTTCTGGTCATCAGATCGAAACCTTCTGGACCTGTTGCCGTCGGTCATGTCCGGGTCAGAATCTACGCGCGTCGTTGCAGATTCCCCGAGGAGCATGAGACATGCCGTTGAATCGCCGGAAGTTCCTGAAGAAGTCCGCTGTGACCGGGGCGGGGGTGGCGATCGCGGGTGCTGCCGTGGCGCCGGCGCAGGCCGCCGAGGCGAAGCAGCCGGGCAAGCCGGTCAAGCAGCCGAAGCGGTATGCGCTGACGGTGCTGGGGACGACGGACCTGCATGGTCACGTGTTCAACTGGGATTACTTCAAGGACGCGGAGTACAAGGACGCGGCCGGCAATGCGCAGGGTCTGGCGCGGATCTCGACGCTGGTGAACCAAATCCGGGCGGAGAAGGGGCGCGAGAACACGCTGCTGCTGGATGCGGGCGACACGATCCAGGGCACTCCGCTGACGTATTACTACGCGAAGGTGGATCCGATCACCGCCAAGGGTGGTCCGGTGCATCCGATGGCGCAGGCGATGAATGCGATCGGGTATGACGCGGCGGCGCTGGGCAACCACGAGTTCAACTACGGCATCGAGACGCTGCGCAAGTTCGAGTCGCAGTTGCGTTTTCCGTTGCTGGGTGCAAATGCAGTGGACGCGAAGACACTGAAGCCGGCGTTTCCGCCTTATGTGATCAAGACGTTCTGTGTGAAGGGTGCGCCGCCGGTGAAGGTGGCGGTGCTGGGGCTGACGAACCCGGGTATCGCGATCTGGGACAAGGCGTATGTGCAGGGCAAGCTGGCGTTCCCGGGGCTGGAGGAGCAGGCGGCGAAGTGGGTGCCGAAGCTGAAGTCGCTGGGTGCGGATGTGGTGATCGTGTCGGCGCATTCGGGTTCGTCGGGTACGTCGTCGTACGGTGATCAGTTGCCGTACATCGAGAATTCGGCGGCGTTGGTGGCGCAGCAGGTGCCGGACATCGACGCGATTCTGGTGGGGCACGCGCATGTGGAGATCCCGGAGCTGAAGGTCACGAACGCGAAGTCGGGGAAGACGGTGGTGCTGTCGGAGCCGCTGGCGTACGCGGAGCGGTTGTCGGTCTTCGACATCGCGCTGGTGTTCGAGAAGGGGCGGTGGGCCGTCGAGTCCGTCGCGTCGAAGGTGCTGAACTCCAACACCGTCGCCGACGACCCGAAGATCACCAGGCTGCTGAGCGATGAGCACGCGAAGGTCGTGGCGTACGTCAACCAGGTGGTCGGTACGGCGACGGAGACGTTGACGACGGTGGAGGCGCGGTACAAGGACGCGCCGATCATCGATCTGATCACCAAGGTGCAGGAGGACGTCGTCAAGGCGGCTCTGGCCGGTACGTCGTATGCGTCGCTGCCGGTGCTCGCGCAGGCGTCGCCGTTCTCGCGGACGTCGGAGATTCCGGCGGGCGAGGTGACGATCCGGGATCTGTCGAGCCTGTATGTGTACGACAACACGCTGGTGGCGAAGTTGCTGACGGGTGCGCAGGTGCGGGCGTATCTGGAGTACTCGGCGCAGTATTTCGTGCAGACGGCGGCGGACGCGGTGGTCGATCCGGAGAAGCTGACGAATGCGGCGGGGCGTCCGGACTACAACTACGACTATGTGTCGGGGCTGGCGTACGAGATCGACATCGCGCAGCCGGCGGGTTCGCGGATCAGGAATCTGACGTACAACGGCGCTGCTCTGGACGACGCTCAGCAGTTCGTGTTCGCGGTGAACAACTATCGGGCGAACGGCGGTGGCGCGTTCCCGCATGTGGCGTCGGCGCAGGAGCTGTGGGCGGAGTCGACGGAGATCCGTACGCGGATTTCGGAATGGGTGACCGCGAAGGGTGTGCTGGACCCGAAGGACTTCGCGTCGGTGGACTGGAAGCTGACGCGTGCGGGCACGCCGGTGTTCTAGCGGTTGGTGTGACGTCGTTCGGTGTGACGTCGTTCGGTGTGACGTCGTTGGTGTGCGGCGCCGGCTTTCGAGCCGGCGCCGTCGGCGTGTTCAGCGTCGGTCGACGAGGGGGGTGAGGGTGGGTGGGGCCTGGCGGGCGTGCGGGATTCGGGGTTGTGGTTCGAGTCCGAAGGTCGTGAAGGCGGTTCGGGTGGGGAGGGGGTAGGTCTCTTTGCCGGTGAGGGTGTTGAGGATGGTGGCGCTGCGCCAGGCGGCGAGGCCGAGGTCGGGGGCGCCTACGCCGTGGGTGTGGCGTTCGGCATTCTGGACGTAGACGTTGCAGCCGGTGGCGGTGACGGAGGGGTCGAGGACGAGGCGGAAGTGCTGGTCGACGCGGGGGCGTTCGCTGTTGTCGCGGCGGAGGTAGGGGTCGAGGCCGACGAGGAGGCGGTCGAGGGGGCGTTCGCGGTGGCCGGTGGCGAGGACGACGGCGTCGGTGGTGAGGCGGGTGCGGGTGTTCTGCTGGATGTGTTCGAGGTGGAGTTCGATTTTGGTGGTGGCGATGCGGCCTGCGGTGCGGACGCGGACGCCGGGGGTGAGGACGGTGTCGGGCCAGCCGCCGTTCAGGGTGCGGCGGTAGAGCTCGTCGTGGATGGCGGCGAGGGTGTCGGCGTCGATGCCCTTGTGGAGTTGCCATTGGGTGGTGACGAGGCGGTCGCGGACGCCTTCGGGGAGGGCGTGGAAGTAGCGGGTGTAGTCGGGGGTGAAGTGTTCGAGGCCGAGTTTGGAGTACTCCATGGGGGTGAACGCGTCGGTGCGGCCGATCCAGTGGAGTTGTTCGCGGCCGGTGGGGCGGTTGCGGAGGAGGTCGAGGAAGACTTCGGCGCCGGACTGTCCTGAGCCGACGACGGTGATGTGGCCGGCGGTGAGGAGGGTGTCGCGGTGGGCCAGGTAGTCGGCGGCGTGGATGACGGGGACGCCGGGGGCCTCGACGAGGGGGCGCAGGGGGTCGGGGATGTAGGGCTCGGTGCCGATGCCCAGGACGATGTTCGTGGTGTAGGTGCGGCCGAGGGCTTCGGCTTCGCCGTCGGGGTCGAGGTGGGTGAAGTCGACTTCGAAGACGTCGCGTTCGGGGTTCCAGCGGACGGCGTCGACCTGGTGGCGGAAGTGGAGTCCGGGGAGGTTGTCGGCGGCCCAGCGGCAGTAGGCGTCGTATTCGGCGCGTGGGATGTGGAAGCGCTCGGCGAAGTAGAAGGGGTAGAGGCGTTGGTGGGTTTTGAGGTAGTTGAGGAAGGTCCAGGGGCTGGTGGGGTCGGCGAGGGTGACGAGGTCGGCGAGGAAGGGGACCTGGATGCGGGCGCCGTCGATGAGGAGGCCGGGGTGCCAGTCGAAGCGGGGGCGTTGTTCGTAGAAGACGGCGTCGAGTTCGGCGAGGGGGTGGGCGAGGGCGGCGAGGGAGAGGTTGCAGGGGCCGATGCCGATGCCGACGAGGTCGCGGGGGGTGTCGGGGTGTGGGGGCGTGTTCATGCGGGGGTGTGTCCTTCCACCAGGCGTAGGAGGGCGGTGAGGTCTTCGGTCCGGATGTGGGGGTTGAGGAGGGTGGTCTTGAGCCAGAGTCGGCCGTCGAGACGGGCGCGGCCGAGGACGGCGTGGCCGTCGGTGAGGAGGCTGCGGCGGATGTCGGCCACGGTGTGGTCGGTGGCGTGTGCGGGGCGGAAGAGGACGGTGGTGATGGTGGGTGGGGAGTGGAGTTCGAGGTGGGGGTGTGCGGTGACGAGGGCGGCGAACTCCTCGGCTTTTTCGCAGACTTGGTCGATGAGGGCGGCGAGTCCGGTGCGGCCGAGGGTTTTGAGGGTGACGGCGATTTTGACGGCGTCGGGGCGGCGGGTGGTGCGCAGGGAGCGGCCGAGGAGGTCGGGGAGGCCTGCGTCGGTGTCGTCGTCGGCGTTGAGGTAGTCGGCGTGGTGGTGGAGGGGGTGCAGGTCGTGGGGGTCGCGGAGGGCGAGGAGTCCGGCGGCGATGGGTTGCCAGCCGAGTTTGTGCAGGTCGAGGGTGAGGGTGTGGGCGGTGTCGAGGCCGGTGAGTTTGGTGCGGTGGCGGGGGCTGAAGAGGAGTGCGCCTCCGTAGGCGGCGTCGATGTGGAGGCGGGCGCCGCGGTCGCGGCACAGGGTGGCGATCTCGGGGAGGGGGTCGATGAGTCCGGCGTCGGTGGTGCCGGCGGTGGCGGCGACGAGCACGGGGCCGTCGGGGAGGGCGGCGGCGAGGGCGGCGGGGTCGAGGGTGCCGGTGGGGGTGGGGACGACGACGGGTTCGGGGAGGCCGAGGAGCCAGGCGGCGCGGGGCAGTGAGTGGTGCGCGTTGGCGCCGCAGACGAGCCGTAGTTCGCGTCCATGCGCTTCGCGAGCGAGGAGAAGAGCAAGCTGGTTGGCTTCGGTGCCACCGGTGGTGATGACGGCTTCGCCGCGATACCCGGAGCCGGACCGGCTGGGCACGCGGCCGCCGGAGGAGGAGCCGCCCGGCGTGCGACTGCCGTGAACGGAGCCACCCGGCATGCCACCGCCGGAGGCGAAGCCGCCCGGCGTGCGACTGCCGTGAACGGAGCCACCCGGCATGCCACCGCCGGAGGCGGAACCGTCCGGCATGCCACCGCCGGAGGAGGAGCCGCCCGGTGTGCCGCTGGCGGGAACGGAGCCACCCGGCATGCCACCGCCGGAGGCGGAGCCGTCCGGTGTGCCAATGTCGGGCGGGTGGCTGGGCCGCAGGCTGGCGGGGGTGCTGGCGGGGGTGTCGGCGTCGGGTGCGCGGCCGTAGATCTCGGTGGCGAGCGTCCGGGTGAGGAGTGCTTCGAGTTCGGAGGCGGCCGGGGCCTGGTCCCAGGAGTCGAGCGAGGGGTTGAGGGCGGAGACCGCAAGGTCAGCTGCAGCCGCGACAGCGAGGGGCGGGCAGTGGAGGTGGGCGGCGCAGTGGGGGTGGGCGGGGTCGGCGGAGCCTGCGGCGAGGGCCCGGACGAGGGTGGCCAGGGCGTCCGGGTCGCCGTGTTCGGGGAGCAGGTCGCCGGCGGCGTGGCGCAGGCGGGCGGCGACGGCTGGGGGGCCGCCGGCCGGCAGCGGGCCGCCCCGCGCCCGCGCACCGGTGTCGAGTGCGTCGAGGACGTCCGCGAGCAACGGCCGTAGCGCGTCGGCGCCTTGGGGTCCGGAAGCGAGCGGCTGGGTGCTCATGATGTCCTCCGGAGGGCCGCGTATGACTGGGGTTTCCAGCTTGTACACGGCCGCGAGGACACGCCCGGAGAGAACGGCGATCGGTACCCGAAAGGGGGTAGGAGATCGTCGGGAGCGGCGGATCAGTCCGCGAACTCTTCGTCCTGGTCGTCTTCGTCGTCCTGCGGTTCCCCGTCGGCCGTCTGCGTGTGCAGGGTGATCCGACCGACGAGTTGCCGCACCTCGGCGATCATCCGGTCCAGTTCCTCCTGCGATCCGAAAGGGTGGACGGTGGTGGCTCTGGCCTCGGGGCCGTCCGCGATTTTCAGCAGGCGCTCCACGGCGAACCGGGCTTCGGTCACGGCCTGCCGCAGGGCACGTCGTTCGACAGCGAGTTGCTCGGAGACGGTCTGCTGGGAGCCGGCGGCGTCCTGGTCCTTCTGCTGCCGCTCCTGTTCGGCCTGCTGTGCCTTGTCGGGGTTGGAGAGAGCGACGACGGTCCACTGGTCGAGAGGTTGGACCGCTCGGCCGCCGGCGTCCCGTGCCACCTTGTCCGCTGCCGCAAGGTCGACGGCCGGGATGGTGTACATGTCGGCCGGGTTGCGCGCCAGGAGCTGAGCGTCGGTGAAGGAGTTCAGGCACTCCCGCCTGGCTTCGAAGGCGCCGGCCGCGAGGGCCAGACTCCACAGTCCCTTCTCCGATTCGGCGAGGCCGGCCACGATCTGGTCGGTGTTGGCGCGGAACGGAACGGTCCTGCCCACGGCGGAGCCGACGTTGCGGGTGATGAGCTTGTCCGCGATGAGCGCGATTCCGCCCGCGACCGCGAGGGTCTGGCGGGCGTCGTTGTTCCCCTTCAGCGCCGGCTCGACGAGATCGGTGAAGTCCGTGACCGGGGTGGGCTGCCAGCCGCCCAGAACCCCCTTGGTGAGGACGCCGCCGTTGGCCCAGGCGTTGCGTGCCTGCTGGAGCGAGCCCACTTTGTGGCCGCGCCAGGGCAGATCGATGACGGGACCGAGGAGTTCGGCGTACCCCGAGGTCTTCATCTGGCTGGTGCCCTTGATGTCCTTGGCGAACCTCTTCACCTGCTCGAAGACCTCGGGCCGGGTGAGGAAGTGGGTCAGGTAGACGGCGCGCCAGAGGGGGGTTCCCGGGATGTCGCTCCTGCCGAAGACGGCGGACAGGTCCTCCGGCTTGCGGCGCCCCAGGGCGAGGCCGATGATCCCGTCGAGGAGGCTGTTCTGCGGGAGTCCTGGGAGCCGTACCCGGCTGATGGCACGGCTGCCGACCTCCACGTTCTGTGCGGCGGCCTCCCAGTGCCGGAATTCGACGTGGATCGAGGCGAGGATGGAGCGGACGGCGTCGTCGAAGACCTCCTCGGCAGAGAGTCCCGCAGAGCCGTGCCGGTGAATCCCGACGGTGACCTGGGCGGGCACGACGAGCGTCTGGCCGAGCCGTACGGATCGGTCCGCGGGCTGGGGCTGATTGACACCTCGCTGGAACTCCGCCAGGAGCCCGTTGAGCGCTTCTTGCCGGCCCAGTGCCATGCGCTGGCTGAGGGACCTCTCGGCGGAGCCTCGGCGCTGTGTCTTCTCGGCGGTCAGGATGCGTAGCGCCGTGGCGGCGATGTCGTCGGCGTAGGGTGCCGCGCCGTCGGTGAGCAGGGCCCAGGCGCTGGTCAGCCGGGTGATGCCGTCGCGTACGGCGAGGACGTCCATGTGTTCGTCGCCGTCGGCGAATTCGAGTCGGCAGGGGTGCGCGATGACGGCCCGGGTGATGCGCCGGGCGAGGATCGAGCGGTCGTAGGGGTTGGGGTTGGCGTGCCTGGTCTGTTCTATGGTCTGGGCGAGGTGGTCGCGGAGATGCTTACGGTCGCGGTAGCGGTAGACGACGCGGGCGTAGGGGCGTCCCTCTTCGTCGATGTCGCCGTGGACCTCTGGGTCGTCGACGGGCAGGGCACCCTGGCTGGTGCGTGGCTGGTGCCCGGGGAACAGTTCGGTCAGCCAGACCCGGGTGTGCAGGGAGCGCAGGGTGGCGCCTTCGACGTGCTCCTCGATCAGGGCCGAAGCTTGTCCCTTGGCGGAGCGCAGCTGGGCGGCTGCGGCCTCGGGCGAGATGATGGCGCGGGCGACGGCGTGCCATGCGTCCTCGTCGAGGGCGGCGCCTTCGGCGAGCAGGCCGGCCTTGACGAGCTGGGCGCGATCGCCAGGGGTGGAGGGAACGGGCAGGGTGCGTTCGAAGCCCGAGACGGTGAATTCCTCACCTTCGAAGGTGAACGAGATCGTCTCGGGGCCCCCTTCGACGTCTTCGATACTGTGATCGAAGTCGACCTGGTCCTGTGATTCGGTGGATGCGCTCACGCTCTTCCTTTCTTTGGGCTACCGATGTCCCATAAATCGCTCGCCTGTTCACTGGCCCGAGGCCACCCAGGCCGGTAGACTTGGCTGTGCAGTCAGGGCCGCGCAGGAGCGCGCGCCAGGTCTGCTTCCACGAACCCCGGCCATCGGCCGGGGTTCGTCATGTAGTGGGTGGCGGTCAGCACCGCTCGGGCGCGGGCGCCTTGGGCAGGTGCCGGCCGTACCAGCCCCACATGAACTGCCTGTTCTCCCGCCGGGCGATCGTCTGGCACCCGCAGTACGCCACGAGGTCGGCCATCTGCAGCCACGGGGAGGCGTGGGCCGGGACCGCCACGGCCGGGGCCGGGATGCGGCTCGGGCGCAGGTTCAGGTGCACCTCGTCGTAGAGGTGCTCGCTGCCGTCTCCGTCGACGATCAGTTCGGCGGTCTCGCCCCTCTCGGCCAGCCGCTGGTCGAGCGCGCGCAGAAGCCGGTCGTAGGCACGTCGCTTGGCCCGCCCCCAGTGGGCTGTGTCCTGGGTGTAGACGGTGACGATGTCGAGGCCAGGCTGCGCCGCGATCACCTCGAGGGCTTCCTGGGCCATGCGGTAGCGCTCTATCTTGAGCGGGTTGCGGCCACCGGGACGCCCGCGGCCGGCGAGAAAGCCGTTCGCGTGGAGCTCGTACTCGGGAGGGATTCCGTGGTCACGCGACCAGCGGTCGCGCAGTTCCTGCCAGGCACGCAGAACACGTGCGGCTTCGGCCTTCGGGACGCCCACAGCGGTGTAGAGCGCGAGGCCGGTGCTGGGAATGCCGGAGTCGTCGATGTGGTACACACGATCGACCGGCTGAGGTGCGCTGATGGCTGTTCCTGGCCTTCCGCTCGAATCCGCAGGGTCATCAGAACGACAGGTGGCTGCACCGCGTCGAAATGATTACTCCAGCCGGCCTTCGGGCCGGTCAGGCAAACGGATTCGGGCGATACGCGCTGCGTCGTCCATCGCTTCGCTCCTCGTCCTCTCCCTCGGTAGCCCGCTGAGATTCAAGTGATCTCTGGGGTCCACCAGTTCGAGTGCGAGTGGCATCTGGCCTGGTGCCGTCTGCTTGGTCGCGGAGCAATGAAGGGCTCGTACTCCTTTTAGGCTAGACCCACATCTTTCACACCGTCAACTTCGCTATAGAGCTCCGAAGTGGCGCTCCCCACCGCGTCCGAGCGGAGGGAGCGCCTCCGGGTTCAATCGCCCCTCACCCGCAACACCCGTGCCAGGTCGTCCAGTTGGTCGATGAGTTTGCGGCGGAGGGCCGGGGTGGGGTCGGCGTCGGTGAGGCATTCGTGGCCGAGGCGGAGGGTGTCGGGGTCGGCGGCGTGGGCGGGGAAGGCCCAGCGGCCCACGGCGTCGGCGATGGCGGGGCCGCGGCGGGCGGCGACGGCGACGGCGTCCTTGTAGAAGCGGGGGACGTATGCGCGTACGAGGTCGGCCTGTTCGGGTTGCCAGAAGCCTTGGGCGGTGGCGGTGAAGAGGTAGTTGGAGAGGTCGTCGTGGTCGAACATGGCGACCCAGGCGGTGTGTTTGGCGTCCGGGTCGGGGAGGGCGGCGCGGCAGCGGGCGGCGCCTTCGCGGCCGGTGGCGGAGGGGTCGCGGGCGAGTTCGGCGGCGATGGCGGTTTCATCGGTGGCGCCGAGGACCGCGAGTCGGGCGAGGACGCGCCAGCGCAGGTCGGGGTCGAGTTCGGGTCCGCCGGGGACGGTGCCGTCGGCGAGCCAGGCGGTGATGGTCTCGGGGTGGGCGGCGACGTCGATGAAGTGGCGTACGGCGATCAGGCGCAGGCCGGGGTGGTCGCCGTCCTCGGTGCGGCGGATGAGGTCGCGGCACAGGGCGGTGAGGGTGGCGAGGGCGGCGGGGCGCCGGTCGGGGGTGAGGTAGCGGTCGGCGACCTGGCCGGAGGCGAAGGCGAGGACGCCTTGGACGAGGGCGAGGTCGGTTTCCTGCGGGAGGTGGGCGCGGGCGGCTTCGAGGTAGGCGGTGGGGGCGAGTTCGCCGTCGCGGACGGCGTCGCGCAGGGCGTTCCAGACGACGGCGCGGGTGAGCGGGTCGGGCAGGCCGGAGAGGTTGGTGCGGACGGTCTCGAAGGATTCGGGGTCGAAGCGGATCTTGGTGTAGGTGAGGTCCTGGTCGTTGAGGAGGAGCAGGGCGGGGCGTTTGCCGATGGGCTGGGGTGCGCTGTGCGGGATGTCGATGTCGAGGCGTCGGCGCAGGGTGAGGTGGCGGCCTTGGTCGGCGAGGTCGAGGTCGTAGAGGCCGACGGCGATGCGGTGGGGGCGGCTGCCGTGGTGTGCGACGGTGAGGGTGCGGTCGCCGTTGGAGCCGTTGACGGTGGGGGTGAGGGTGTCGACGCCGGTGGTGCGCAGCCAGGCGTCGGCCCAGGCGTGGACGTCGCGGTCGGTGTGGGCGGCGAGGGAGTCGATGAAGTCGGTGAGGGTGGCGTTGGCGAACTTGTGCCGGGCGAAGTGGGTGTTGATGCCGGCGAGGAAGTCGTCCTGGCCGAGCCAGGTCACCAACTGCCGTAGCGCGGAGGCGCCTTTGGCGTAGGAGATGCCGTCGAAGTTGAGGAGGGCGGCGGCGGTGTCGTCGACGTTCTCGGGGGCGACGGGGTGGGTGGAGGGGCGTTGGTCGGCGTCGTAGCCCCAGGCTTTGCGGACGACTCCGAAGTCGGTCCAGGTGTCGGTGAAGCGGGTGGCCTCGGTGAGGGTCTGGTAGCCCATGTACTCGGCGAAGGACTCGTTGAGCCAGATGTCGTCCCACCACTGGAGGGTGACGAGGTCGCCGAACCACATGTGGGCCATTTCGTGCGCGATGACCATGGCGCGGGTCTGGCGTTCGGCGTCGGTGACGGCGGAGCGGTAGACGAACTCGTCGCGGAAGGTGACGAGGCCGGGGTTCTCCATGGCGCCGGCGTTGAATTCGGGGACGAAGGCCTGGTCGTAGGAGTCGAAGGGGTAGGGCTCGTCGAACTTCTCGTGGTAGCGGTCGTAGCACTGCCGGGTGATCTCGAGGAGTTCGTCGGCGTCGGCGTCGAGGTGGGGGGCGAGGGAGCGGCGGCAGTGGATGCCGAAGGGGAGTCCGCGGTGTTCGGTGCGCACGGAGTGCCAGGGGCCGGCGGCGACGGCGACGAGGTAGGTGGAGATGAGGGGGGTGGGGGCGGCCTGCCAGCGGCCGTCGCCGAGGTGTTCGGTGATGCCGTTGGCGAGGACGGTCCAGTTTTCGGGGGCCTTGACGGTGACCTCGAAGACGGCTTTGAGGTCGGGCTGGTCGAAGGCGGCGAAGACGCGCTGGACGTCGTCCATGAAGAGCTGGGTGTAGAGGTAGGTCTCGTCGTCGGTGGGGTCGGTGAAGCGGTGCATGCCCTCGCCGGTGCGGGAGTAGTGCATGCTGGCCCGGACGCGCAGTTCGTGGTCGCCGGCGGTGAGGTTGTTCAGGGGGAGCCGGTTGCCGTCCAGCGTCCGCGGGTCGAGGGGCTCGCCGTCGAGGGTGACGGAGTGCAGGTGGGCGGGCCTGACCTCGACGAAGGTGTCTCCGCCCGTGCGCGCGGCGAACCGGATGACGGTGTGGGACTCGAAGGTCTCGCCGCTGGTCGTCACATCGAGCTCGATGGTGTAGCGGTGGACGTCGAGGAGCGTGGCACGGCTCTGCGCTTCGTCGCGCGTCAGTACGGACATGCACGACATGCTGCCTGATACCGCAGCTCGGGCACAGGGGCGGATCGGTACGCGTGCAATGTCCGTTCCCGCGCCGGAGCGCCGCTGCGGGTCGGCCGGTGGGGCGGGGGTGGAGCGGGGGTGGGCTCGCAGGTCAGCTGGGGGCGGAGCCGTTGACGGTGTCCTCGGCGATGCGCTCGTGGTGGCGGATGACCTCGGCGATGATGAAGTTGAGGAACTTCTCGGCGAAGGCGGGGTCGAGCTTGGCGTTCTCGGCGAGGGTGCGCAGCCGGGCGATCTGAGAGGCCTCACGGGCCTGGTCGGCGGGCGGCAGGTGATGGCGGGCCTTGAGGTGGCCGACCTGCTGGGTGGCCTTGAAGCGTTCGGCGAGCATGTGGACGACGGCGGCGTCGATGTTGTCGATGCTGTCGCGCAGCCGGGCGAGCTCCTCGCGGACGGCGGGGTCGACGTCTGCGGGTCCGGGGGTGTTGCTGGTGGTCATGGGCGTCCAGCCTAGTGCGCCGGGTCCTCGTACAGTGGAACCGGGTGTACTGGGTGCACGGCGTCTTGGGGGTGCGGACGTGGCGAACGGCGGTCCGGTCGAGCACGGGTACCCGCATCTGGAGACGGTGCGGGCCGCTGTCACGGCGTTGTACAAGCGGTTGTCGTACGACACGATCCACCAGTTCGCGGCCAGTGTGGCTCCGGCGGACGTGGCGTTCTGCGATGCGGACGATCTGCATCTGGGGGCGCAGCGGGTGGCGCGTGAGCTGGTGCGTCACTATCGGTTGCCGGATGCGCGGATGATCGTCGCGTTCCGGGAGATGGAGCATGCGGCGAACGTGGAGCTGACCGCGGGGCCGGAGTACTTCGTGGAGCTGAACGATCGTTTCCGTAACCATCGGCAGGACATCGGTGCGGCGCTGGCGCACGAGATCATGCATGTGTATCTGCATCGGGTGGGGCTGTCGTTCCGGGGCACGCGGGACAACGAGATCCTGACGGACACGGCGACGGCGTATCTGGGGGCGGGCTGGCTGCTGCTGGACGCGTATCGGGAGGACGCGGCGTCGTCGCAGAAGCTGGGGTATCTGACGCCGGAGGAGTTCGGGTATGTGCTGGCGAAGCGGGCGCTGGTCTTCGGGGAGGATCCGTCGGTGTGGTTCACCAGTGCGCAGGCGTACACGGCGTATGCGAAGGGGTCTGCGCGGGCGCGGGAGGACGGGGAGCAGCCTCCGCTGACGGGGGCGGGGTGGGCGGGGCGGCGGCGGTATGCGCGGGATCGGCACCGCGCGCAGGATCACCGTCCGGTGGCGGCCGCCGGGGAGTCGCCGTACGCGTTCGCGCCCGGCCCGGAGGGCCCGTTGCGGGTGACGTTTCCCTGTCCCACGTGCCATCAGCGGATCAGGGTGCCGGTCAGGGGGCGGGTGCGGGCGCGGTGCGGGTTGTGCCGGACGGTGCTGGAGTGCGACACGTGAGCGCTGCGTTGCGGGCGGGTGCGGGTGCGTCGTGGCTGGGCGCGCAGTTCCCCGCGCCCCTTCGGGGCGCTGCCGGCTACGTTCCGTACACCGCCCCGGGGGGCTCCGCCTCGGCCAGGAGTTTCTGTACGGCCTCCCCCGCCTCCGCGGGGCTCCAGCGGGCTCCCTTGTCGGCGGTGGGGCCGGGTCGCCAGCCCTCCATGACGGTGATCCGCCCGGCCTCCGCCTCGAAGACGCGGCCGGTGACGCCCTCGCTCGCCGCGGAGCCGAGCCAGACGACGAGGGGGGAGACGTTCTCGGGGGCCATGGCGTCGAAGCCGGTCTCGGGGGCTGTCATGGTCGCGGCGAAGGTCTGTTCGGTCATGCGGGTGCGGGCGGCCGGGGCGATGGCGTTGGCCTGGACTCCGTAGCGGGCGAGTTCCGCGGCCGCGACGAGGGTCAGGGCGACGATGCCGGCCTTGGCGGCGCTGTAGTTTCCCTGGCCGACCGAGCCGAGGAGTCCCGCGCCGCTGCTGGTGTTGACGATGCGGGCCACGGGGGTGCGGCCGGCCTTGGCTTCGGCGCGCCAGTGGGCGGCGGCGTGTCTGAGGGTGAGGAAGTGGCCCTTGAGGTGGACGCGCAGGACGGCGTCCCAGTCGTCCTCGGCGAGGTTGACGAGCATGCGGTCGCGCAGGAAGCCGGCGTTGTTGACGAGGGTGTCGAGCCGCCCGTAGGTGTCCAGGGCGGTCGTGACGAGGGAGGCGGCGCCCTCGGGGGTGGCGATGTCGCCGCCGTGGGCGACCGCCTCGCCGCCGGCCGCGCGGATCTCCGCGACGACCTGCGCGGCGGGGCTGTCGGGGCCGGGCGCGCCGTCGAGGCCGACGCCGAGGTCGTTGACGACGAGCCGCGCGCCCTGGGCCGCGAACGCGAGGGCGTGCGCGCGTCCGAGGCCGCGGCCCGCGCCGGTGACGACGACGACCCGGCCTGCACAGATTCCGCTCACTTCACTCCTCCTTGTTGGCGGCGTCCTTCTTGTTGGCGGTCGCGGCGTCGAGGAACGCGGGGCGTTCCCCTCCGCCGTGCACGAGCAGGCTCGCCCCGCTGATGTACGCGGACGCGTCGGAGGCGAGGAAGACGGCTGCCGCGCCGACGTCGGCGGGCTGGGCGAGGCGGCCGAGCGGGACGGTCCGCGAGACGGCCTCGACGCCCTCGGCGCCGCCGTAGTGGAGATGGGCCAGCTCGGTGTGGACCATGCCCACGACGAGTGTGTTGACCCGTACCTCGGGCGCCCATTCGACGGCCATGGAGCGGGCGAGGTTCTCCAGGCCGGCCTTGGCGGCTCCGTAGGCCGCCGATCCGGGCGAGGGGCGGCTGCCACTGACGCTGCCGATCATCACGACGGAACCCGCGGCCCGTCTGAGGTGTTCGTGGGCGGCCAGGGAGACGGTCAGCGGGGCCAGCAGGTTGAGCTCGATCACGCGCGCGTGGCGTGCGGCGTCGGCCTGGACGAGCGGCCGGTAGGGCGCGCCGCCGGCGTTGTTGACCAGGACGTCGAGCCGGGGCAGCCCGGCGAAGAAGTCGCGTACGGCGTCGGCGTCGCGTACGTCGAGGCCGATGAACTCGGTTCTGGGCAGGGGGACTTCGGGTGGGCGGCGGGCGACGACCACGACCTCGGCGCCGGCGCGCGCGAAGGAGCGCGCGATGCCGGCGCCCACTCCGCGGGTGCCGCCGGTGACGACGGCGACCTTCCCGTCCAGCTCCATTCGCTGCTACCTTTCACCTAACAAACGTTTGGTGGAAAGGTAGCTGATGCTTCCATGACTGTCTCCACCTCGTCCCCCGAAAAGGGGATTTCGGTACTGACCGTTGACTTCCCGCCCGTCAACGCGCTGCCGGTGAGCGGCTGGTTCGCGCTGGCCGACGCCGTGCGCGCGGCCGGCCGCGATCCGGGGACCCGGTGCGTGGTGCTGGCCGCCGAGGGGCGGGGGTTCAACGCGGGCGTGGACATCAAGGAGATACAGGCGCGGGGCGCGGGCGCGCTCATCGGCGCGAACCGCGGCTGCTTCGAGGCGTTCGCGGCGGTGTACGAGTGCGAGGTCCCGGTGGTGGCGGCGGTGCGGGGGTTCTGTCTGGGCGGCGGCATCGGCCTGGTGGGCAACGCGGACGTGATCGTGGCGAGCGAGGACGCCGTGTTCGGGCTGCCCGAGCTGGACCGCGGCGCGCTCGGCGCGGCCACCCACCTGTCCCGGCTGGTCCCCCAGCATCTGCTGCGCGCCCTGTACTACACCTCGCGCACGATCACCGCGGCCGAACTGCATGCGCACGGCTCGGTGTGGCGGGTGGTGCCCCCGGCCGAACTGCACGCTGCCGCACTGGAGTTGGCCGGCGAGATCGCCGCGAAGGACGGCGAGCTGCTGCGGCTGGCCAAGGCGGCCCTCAACGGCATCGACCCGGTCGACGTGCGCCGCAGCTACCGCTTCGAGCAGGGCTTCACCTATGAGGCGAGCGTCGGCGGGGTCGCCGACCGGGTCCGGGACACCTTCGGCAAGGACAGGGAGGGGCGTGGGCGTGAGTGACAAGACCATGACCGCCGAGGAGGTCGTCTCCCGGCTGGAGAGCGGCATGACCCTCGGCATCGGCGGCTGGGGCTCACGCCGCAAGCCGATGGCGCTGGTGCGGGCGCTGCTCCGCTCGGAGGTCACCGACCTGACGGTGGTGTCGTACGGCGGCCCGGACGTGGGGATGCTGGCGGCGGCCGGGCGGATCCGCAAGCTGGTCGCCGCGTTCGTCACGCTCGACTCGATCCCCCTCGAACCGCACTACCGCGCGGCCCGTGAGCGCGGTGCGTTCGAGCTGATGGAGATCGACGAGGCGATGTTCATGTGGGGGCTGCGGGCGGCCGCGAACCGGCTGCCCTTCCTGCCGGTGCGGGCGGGCCTCGGCTCGGACGTGATGCGGGTCAACCCCGGTCTGCGGACGGTGACTTCGCCGTACGACGACGAAGAGACGTTCGTCGCGATGCCCGCGCTGCGCCTCGACGCGGCGCTGGTGCACGTCAACCGGGCCGACCGGCTGGGCAACGGGCAGTACCTGGGCCCGGACCCGTACTTCGACGACCTGTTCTGCGAGGCGGCGGACACGGCGTACGTGTCGTGCGAACGGGTCGTCGACACGGCCGAGTTGACGAAGGAGGCGGCCCCGCAGTCGCTGCTGCTGAAGCGAAATGTGGTGACGGGTGTCGTCGAGGCCCCGAACGGGGCGCACTTCACGTCCTGCGCCCCCGACTACGGCCGGGACGAGGCGTTCCAGAAGCGGTACGCGACCACGCCCTGGCCGCAGTTCGCGGCCCGGTATCTCGCGGGCGACGAACAGGCGTACCGGTCGGCGGTCGGGGAGGAATCATGACGCAGCCCACAGATCGGGCCGTGACGCGCGCGGAGTACTGCGTGATCGCCTGTGCCGAGGCCTGGCGCGGCGCGGGCGAGATCGTGGCCAGCCCGATGGGCCTGATCCCGTCCGTGGGGGCACGCCTCGCGCGGCTCACCTTCGCGCCGGACCTCCTGCTCACCGACGGCGAGGCGCTGATCGTCCGTCCGGACGGCACCGCCGAGGGCTGGCTGCCCTACCGGCAGCACCTGACGCTGGTCACGAGCGGGCGGCGGCACGTGATGATGGGCGCGAGCCAGATCGACCGGTACGGCAACCAGAACATCTCCTGCATCGGCGACTGGGCGCGGCCGACGCGGCAGCTGCTCGGGGTGCGCGGAGCGCCGGTCAACACCCTGAACAACCCGACGAGTTACTGGATACCGCGGCACTCCCGGCGGGTGTTCGTCGAGAAGGTCGACATGGTGTGCGGGGTGGGCTACGACCATGCGGCCGGCGCCCGCTTCCACCGCATCCCGCGGGTCGTGTCCGACCTGGGCGTCTTCGACTTCGCCACGCCCGACCGCTCGATGCGACTTGCCTCGCTGCATCCGGGCGTCACTCCGGCCGAGGTCCGGGAGGCGACCGGCTTCGAGCTGACCGTCCCGGACGATGTGCCGACGACCCGTGAGCCCACCGCCGAGGAGCTGCGGCTGATCCGTGAGGTCCTCGACCCCGCCGGGGCCCGCTCCCGGGAGGTCCCCGCCTGATGGACACGCCACTGACCAGACTCGTGGGGGTCCGCCATCCGATCGTGCAGACCGGGATGGGCTGGGTGGCGGGCCCGCGCCTGGTGTCGGCGACGGCGAACGCGGGCGCGCTGGGCATCCTGGCCTCCGCGACGATGACCCTCGACCAGCTGCGGTCGGCGGTGCGCGAGGTGAAGTCCCGCACAGGCGCGCCGTTCGGGGTCAATCTGCGGGCCGACGCGGCGGACGCCGGCGACCGGGTGCGGATCATCGTCGACGAGGGGGTGCGGGTCGCGTCCTTCGCCCTCGCGCCCTCCCCCGAGCTGATCGCCGAGCTCAAGGAGGCGGGGGTCGTCGTCATCCCCTCCATCGGGGCCCGCCGGCATGCCGAGAAGGTCGCCGCGTGGGGCGCGGACGCGGTGATCGTGCAGGGCGGCGAGGGCGGCGGCCACACCGGGGAGGTGGCGAGCACGGTGCTGCTGCCGCAGGTGGTGGACGCCGTGGACATCCCGGTCGTCGCGGCGGGCGGCTTCTTCGACGGACGGGGGCTGGTGGCGGCGCTGGCGTACGGGGCGGCGGGCGTCGCGATGGGCACGCGGTTCCTGCTGACGTCCGACTCGACGGTGCCGGACGCGGTGAAGGCCCGCTATCTGGCGGCGACGGTCCGGGACGTCACGGTCACCCGGGCGGTGGACGGCCTGCCGCACCGCATGCTGCGCACGGAGCTCGTCACCGACCTGGAGGCCGCCGGCC
Source organism: Streptomyces sp. NPDC001858 (assembly GCF_053594615.1). Lineage (NCBI taxonomy): Bacteria > Bacillati > Actinomycetota > Actinomycetes > Kitasatosporales > Streptomycetaceae > Streptomyces > Streptomyces sp. NPDC001858. The sequence continues at coordinate 96,579 of NZ_JBSFEV010000026.1, read as the reverse complement.
GCACCAGAACCCTGCTACGGGCCCTGCGCCACGCGGCCGGCTTCCGCAAGCTGTCCGGCCTCACCTGGCCGCAACTGGTCCGCGAGGGCCTGGCGCTGCGCCACGGCAAGGAGCTGTCCTGGAGCCAGGTGCTGCTCGCCGCCAACACCCCGATGCTGCTGAGATCGGCGATGGTGGACGGCCGCACGGACCTCGGGGTCATGGCCTCCGGGCAGGTCGCCGGGGTGCTCGACGACCTGCCGTCCTGTGCGGAACTGGTGGACCGGATCATGAAGGAGGCGGACCAGGTCACAGCCCGGCTCACCGCCTCCCGCTGACCGCCCCGCCCCCCGCCACAGCCACCGTCACACCCTCCGTCACAGCTGCCGTCACACCCTCCGTCACAGCCGCTCGATGATCGTCACGTTCGCCTGACCGCCGCCCTCGCACATCGTCTGGAGGCCGAACCGGCCTCCTGTCCGCTCCAGTTCGTGCAGCAGGGTCGTCATCAGCTTCACGCCCGTCGCGCCCAGCGGGTGTCCGAGGGCGATCGCGCCGCCGTTGACGTTGACCTTGTCCGGGTCGGCCCCCGTCTCCTTCAGCCAGGCCAGGACGACGGGCGCGAAGGCCTCGTTGATCTCGACGAGGTCGATGTCGTCCATGGACAGCCCGGTCTTCTTCAGGGCGTGCGCGGTGGCCGGGATCGGGGCCGTCAGCATGCGGATGGGGTCCTCGCCGCGTACGGAGAGGTGGTGCACGCGCGCGCGTGGCGTCAGCCCGTGCTCGCGCACCGCCCGCTCGGAGGCGAGCAGCATCGCGGCCGACCCGTCGGAGACCTGCGAGGAGCAGGCGGCGGTGACGGTCCCGCCGTCGATGACGGGCTTCAGCGCGGCCATCTTCTCCAGGGTGGTGTCCCGGCGCGGCCCCTCGTCGGCGGTCACCGGCCCGTGGGCGACGGTCTCGCGGGCGAACCGGCCCTCGTCGATCGCGCGCACCGCCCGCTGATGCGAGCGCAGGGCGAACTCCTCCTGGTCCTGCCTGCTGATGCCCCACTTGGCGGCGATCATCTCGGCCCCCGCGAACTGGTTGACGGGCCGGTTCCCGTACCGGGCGCGCCAGCCCTCGCTGCCGGCGAAGGGCCCTTGGGTGAAGCCGAGCGGCTCGGCGGCCTGCCGGGTGGCGTAGGCGATGGGGATCTGCGACATGTTCTGCACGCCGCCCGCGACCACCAGGTCCTGCGTCCCGGACAGCACGCCCTGGGCGGCGAAGTGCACGGCCTGCTGCGAGGAGCCGCACTGCCGGTCCACGGTCACGCCCGGCACCTCCTCGGGCAGCGCGGCGGCCAGCCAGCAGGTGCGGGCGATGTCCCCGGCCTGCGGCCCGACCGCGTCCAGGCAGCCGAAGACGACGTCCTCGACGGCCGCCGGGTCGATGCCCGAGCGGGCGACCAGCTCCTTGAGGACATGCGCCCCGAGGTCGGCCGGGTGCACCCCGGACAGACCTCCCCCGCGCCGCCCCACGGGCGTGCGGACCGCTTCGACGATGTAGGCCTCGGCCATGGCGACTCCCCAACGAGTACCGGTGAACAGTGGGTTATGTGCGTACGGCGATCCCGTCCAGCACCATCGACAGGTACTGCCGGGCGATCTCCTCCGGGCTGTGCTGTCCGCCGGGCCGGTACCAGGAGGCGGCGACCCACACCGTGTCGCGGACGAAACGGTAGGTGAGGCGGACGTCGAGGTCGGCCCGGAAGACCCGCTCCTCGACCCCGCGCTCCAGCGTGGACAGCCACGCCTTCTCGAACCTTCGCTGCGAGTCGGCGAGGAACGCGAACCGTTCCTGCGCGACCAGCTGCTTGCTCTCCTTCTGGTAGATCGCGACGGCGGCGCGGTGCCGGTCGATCTCCCGGAACGACTCGGTGACCAGCGCCTCCAGCGTCTCGCGGGGGCCGCTCCCGGCGTCCAGGACGGTGTCATAGCCGTCCCAGAGTTCGTCGAGGAAGGTGCGCAGGATCTCCTCCAGCATCGATTCCTTGGAGTCGAAGTGGTAGTAGAGGCTGCCCGCGAGCATGCCCGCGTGGTCGGCGATCTTGCGCACGGTGGTGGCGTTGTAGCCCTGCTCGGCGAAAACCTCGGCGGCGGTGTTCAACAGCTCGCCGCGGCGGGCCGGGGCGGCGGTCACCTGGGGCTTCTTCTTGGTCGGCACGCGTCCATTGTCGTCGGTCGCCCTACGGGTGCTGGCTGCTGACGGAGACGACCTCGCCGGTCAGGTACGAGGAGTAGTCCGACGCCAGGAACACGATCACATTGGCCACCTCCCACGGCTCGGCGTATCTGCCGAAGGCCTCGCGCTCGGTCAGCTCCGCCAGCAGTTCGGGGGTGGTGACCTTGACCAGGTGAGGGTGCATGGCGAGGCTCGGCGAGACGGCGTTGACCCGTACCCCGTACGCGGCCGCCTCCATGGCCGCGCACCGGGTCAGCGCCATCACGCCCGCCTTCGCGGCGGCGTAGTGCGCCTGACCGGCCTGGGCGCGCCAGCCGACGACGGAGGCGTTGTTGACGACGACGCCTCCCGCGCCGGCCTCCCGCATCAGGCGCAGGGCGGCTCTGGTGCAGCGGAAGGTGCCGTTCAGCGTGACGTCCAGGACCCGCGACCACTGCTCGTCTGTCATGTCCACGAGCGGTGAGGTCCCGCCGAGTCCCGCGTTGTTGACGACGATGTCCAGCCGCCCGTGCGCGGCGACGGCCGTGTCGAACAGCGCCCGCACCTGGCTCTCGTCGGTGACGTCACAGGGCAGCGCCGCCACGGCCGCCGCGCCGAACTCCTCGGCCAGTTCGGCCTCGTGGGCCTTGAGCCGCCGGGTGTGGGCGTCGCTGATCAGCACGCGCGCGCCCTCCTCCAGGAAGCGGCGCGCGGTCGCCCCGCCGATGCCCGCGCCGGCCGCCGCGGTGACGACGGCGGTGCGGCCCTTCAGCAGCCCGTGTCCGGGCACGTAGGCCGGACTCTGCGCACTGCCCGGACTCTCGACGCCTGTCATGGCTCCACGCTAACCTACCAAACACTTGTTAGGGAAGAAGCGGCAGCAGACGAGCAGCGGCAGCAGACCGGGAGGGACGGGGCGTATGGATCTCGCCGTCACGCAGGAGGACGACGCCTTCCGCGCCGAGGCCCGCGCCTGGCTCGCCGCACATATGCCGCGCACTCCCCTGCCGTCCCTGGAGACGGCCGAGGGCTTCGCCGCGCACCGCGTGTGGGAGGCCGAACTGGCCGCGGACCGCTGGTCGGCGGTGAACTGGCCGGCGGAGTACGGCGGCCGGGACTCGGGGCTGATCCGGTGGCTGCTGTTCGAGGAGGAGTACTGGGCGGCGGGCGCGCCCGGACGCGTCAACCAGAACGGGATCAGCCTCCTGGCGCCCACCCTCCTCGACCACGGCACGCGCGAGCAACGCGCGCGTGTGCTGCCGCCGATGGCGGCCGGCGAGGTGGTCTGGGCGCAGGCCTGGTCGGAGCCGGAGGCGGGCTCCGACCTGGCCGCGCTCCGATCGAGGGCGGTCCGCGCGGACGGCGGCTGGCTGCTGAGCGGCCAGAAGACCTGGTCCTCCCGCGCGGCCTTCGCCGACCGCGCCTTCGGCCTGTTCCGCAGCGATCCGCAGGCCCCGAGGCCCCACCAGGGCCTGACCTACGTCATGTTCGACCTGCGCGCCCCGGGCGTCACGGTCCGCCCGATCGGCCGGCTGGACGGCAGGCCGGCGTTCGCCGAGCTGTTCCTGGACGAGGTGTTCGTGCCGGACGAGGACGTGATCGGGGAGCCCGGCGCGGGCTGGCGGATCGCGATGTCCACGGCGGCCAACGAGCGCGGCCTCACCCTGCGCTCCCCCGGCCGCTTCCTCGCCGCCGCCGACCGGCTGCACGCCCTCTGGCAGGCGCAGGGCAGCCCCGCCGCGGCGGCGGACCGGGTCGCCGACGCGCTCATCGGCGCACGCGCCTACCAGCTGTTCACGCAGGCGGCCGCGTCCCGTTTCCTGGCGGGGATACGGCTCGGCCCGGAGTCCAGCCTGAACAAGGTCTTCTGGTCGGAGCTCGACATCGCGCTGCACGAGACGGCACTCGACCTCCTCGGCGAGGAGGGCGAGCCGGGCGACACCGACTGGGCGGAGGGCTATGTGTTCGCCCTCGCCGGGCCGATCTACGCGGGGACGAACGAGATCCAGCGCGACATCGTCGCCGAGCGCCTGCTCGGCCTGCCGAAGGGACGCCGCTGATGCGTTTTCTCCTCGACCCCGAGCAACGGGCGTTCGCGGACTCCCTGAACGCCCTGCTGACGGCGGCCGACACACCGGGGGTGATCCGGGAGTGGAGCCGCGGCGAGCACGCGCGCGGGCGCGCCCTGTGGTCCCGGATCGCCGAGGCCGGCGTGTTCGCGCTGGCGGTGCCGGAGGCGTACGAGGGTCTCGGGCCGCGGCCGGTGGAACTCGCCGTCGCCTTCGTCGAGCTGGGACGCCACGCGGTGCCGGGGCCGCTGGCGGAGACGGTGACGGCGGCGGCCCTGATCCGGGAGCCGGGCCCGGCGAAACGGCTGCTGCCCGCGCTGGCCTCGGGCGAGTCGATGGCGACGGTGGCGTACGCGGGGTCGTACGCGCCGGACGGCGACGCGGCGGACGTCCGGCTGTCGTTGGCCCCCGACGGTCTGCGCCTCGCCCCCGGTCACGACGCCGTACGGCCCTCCCTGGACCCGGCGCGGCGGCTCACCCGGCTCGCGCCGGGCGGGGAGCTCCTCGCCGTCGGCCCGCCCGTGTCGCAGGCGCTGCTGTGGGCTCGGCTGGCGACCGCCGCGCAGGCCCTCGGCGTCGGACTGGCGCTGCTCGACCGGACGGTGGCGTACGTCGGGCAGCGCACGCAGTTCGGGGCGCCCGTCGGCTCGTTCCAGGCCGTGAAGCACCGGCTGGCCGATGCGAAGATCGCGCTGGAGTTCGCCCGGCCGCTGGTGTTCGGGGCCGCCGTCACGATGAGCGCGGCGGATGTCGCCGCGGCGAAGGCGAGCGCCTGCGAGGCGGCCTACCAGGCCGCCCGTGCCGCGCTCCAGCTGCACGGCGCGATCGGCTACACGGCGGAGTACGACCTGTCGCTGTGGCTGACCAAGGCCCGCGCCCTGCGCACGGCGTGGGGCACACCGGCGCAGTGCAGAGCCACCGTGCTCGCCGCCCGCACATGACGGTCGGGCGGTCGGGAGCCGATGCGGTCAGGCGGTCACCTTGGCGATGAAGGCGGCGAGGTTGGCGACGGTCCGCGCGATCTTCTCCTCCAGCGTGAGCGTCTCGTGCAGCCGCGCGCCGATGCCCGCGTCCCGCTTGCCGCGCACGTACAGCGAGCAGGCGAGGTCGCTGCAGATGTAGGCCCCCACCGAGTTGCCCTGCTGGCCGGCCCGCCCGGCCTTCGGCGCGACCAGCAGCGAGACGCCGCCGGAGTGGGTGGTCAGGCACATCGTGCACATGCTGCGCCGGGACTGCCCGACCGCGCCCGGCGAGGCCCGTAGGGCGAGCGCTTTCAGGTCGCCGTCCAGTTCGGCGACGAGGTAGGCGCGGTCGGGGGCCTGGGGGTCGCGCCAGCCGAGGTAGTCCAGGTCGTCCCACGGGCTCTCGGCCAGGTCGCGCGGCACGGACAGACGCTTGGCCTCGCCCTTCGTGCAGTTCACGAAGGCGGCGCGGATCTCTTGCTCGGTCAGCGGCTTCATAAGCATGAGGCTAAGTTGCCTAAATCTTTTAGGCAAATGCATAATGAATTCAGGCTGATGAAGGCTGATGCAGGCTGTTGAAGGGACGACGACCATGGGGCGCGTAGGGCTGACCACGGACCGCCTGGTCCGGGCCGGAGCGGAGTTGGCCGACGAGGTCGGCTTCGACGAGGTGACCGTCTCGGCGCTCGCCAGGCGGTTCGACGTCAAGGTCGCGAGCCTGTACTCGCACGTGAAGAACTCCGACGACCTCCGGACCCGGATCGCCCTGCTCGCCCTGGAGGAGCTCGCCGACCGGGCCTCCGACGCGCTGGCGGGCCGGGCCGGCAAGGACGCCCTGACCGCGCTGGCCAACGTCTACCGCGACTACGCCCATGAGCACCCCGGCCGCTACGCCGCCGCGCAGCTCAGACTCGATCCGGAGACGGCCGCCGCGAGCGCGGGCGGGCGGCACGCGGAGCTGACCCGGGCGATCCTGCGCGGCTACGACCTCACGGAACCGGACCGCACGCACGCGGTCCGGCTGCTCGGGAGCGTCTTCCACGGGTACGTCAGCCTGGAGCTGGGCGGCGGCTTCAGCCACAGCGCCCCCGACACGGACGAGACCTGGACCCGGGTCCTGGACGCCCTGGACGCCCTGCTGCGCAACTGGCCCGCAGCATGAGCGGCACGAGCGGTGCGGCCGAGCACGAGTGGATCACCACACCCGTCACCGCCGAGCTGCTGCGCGGCGCGCTCGACGTGGAGCGCACCACGCACGGCGTGCTGCCGCACCGGCTGCCCGCACGCGCGCGTGCCCAGTGCGCCGACCCGCAGCTCGCGATGGCCGAGTCCCAGCCCTCGGGCGTGCGGCTGGTCTTCCGCAGCGCCGCCACCGCCGTCGAGCTGACGGCCCTGCCCACCCGGCGGATCTATGTGGGCGCGCCGCCCAGGCCGGACGGCGTGTACGAGCTGCTCGTGGACGGCCGCCGGGCCGGACAGGCCGGCGTGACGGGCGGCGGCCGCACGGTGACGATCGACCTGGCCGCGGGCACCACCGAGCTCCGGGCCGGGGAGCCCGGCGTCGTCCGCTTCGCCGGACTGCCCGAGGGCGTCAAGGACGTCGAGATCTGGCTCCCGCACAACGAGACGACCGAACTGCTCGCCCTGCGCACCGACGCCCCCGTCGAGCCCGCCCCGCCCAGCGGCCGCCCGGTCTGGCTGCATCACGGCAGCTCGATCAGCCATGGTTCGGACGCCGTGCTCCCCACGGCCGTCTGGCCCGCGCTCGCCGCGTCCCTCGGCGGAGTGGAGCTGATCAACCTGGGCCTGAGCGGCGGCGCCCTGCTCGACCCGTTCACCGCCCGGGCGCTGCGGGACACCCCGGCCGATCTGATCAGCGTCAAGCTCGGCATCAACGTCGTCAACACCGATCTGATGCGGCTGCGGGCGTTCGGGCCGGCCGTCCACGGCTTCCTCGACACCGTCCGCGAGGGCCATCCGACCGCGCCGCTGCTGGTCGTCTCGCCGATCCTGTGCCCGATGCACGAGGAGACGCCCGGCCCGACCGCCCTGGACTTCACCGCCGTCGCCGAGGGCCGGCTGTGGTTCCAGCCCATGGGCGACCCGGCCGAAGTCGCGCACGGGAAGCTGACCCTGCGCGTCATCCGCGCGGAACTGGCCCGGATCGTGGCCCAGCGCGCGGCCGACGACCCGAACCTGCACTACGTCGACGGCCGCGATCTGTACGGCGAGGCCGACGCCGCCGAGCTGCCGCTCCCCGACGGCCTGCACCCGGACGCGGCCGGCCACCGGCGGATCGGCGAGCGCTTCGCGCAGCGGGTGCTCAGTGCCCATGTCCTCCCGAGTGCCCGGACCCGCTCGTGAGTTCGCGGTACTCCTCCGGCGTCGGCTTGGGGACGTGCGTGTCCTGACCGAACATGGCCCGCGCCAGCCGGGCCCGCACCCGCTGGGCGGCGGTGACCGGCCGGCGCACGCCGTTGTGGTCGACGAGCGGCCCGATCGCGTACGGCGGTTCCTGCTCGTGCTGGGTGAGGGTGAACAGCTCGGCCTGGCCCAGGGGCTCATGGACCTCGACGTACTCGCCGTGCGGCAGGCGCTTGATGGTGCCCGTCTCGCGGCCGTGCAGGACCTTGTCGCGGTCCCGGAGCTGCAGTCCCAGACAGATCCGCTTGGTCACCATGAAGGCGAGGACGGGGCCGGCGAACACGGACACCCGGACGAACCAGGTGATCGCGTTGATGGACAGATGCAGATGCGTGGCCACGATGTCGTTGCCGCCGCCGATCAGCAGCACCGCGTACAGGGTGAGCCAGGCCACGCCGAGGCCGGTGCGCACGGGCGCGTTGCGCGGCCGGTCGAGGATGTGGTGTTCCCGTTTGTCGCCGGTGATCCAGGCCTCGATGAACGGATAGAGGCCGATGGCGAGCAGGATCAGCGGGAACAGCGAGAACGGGATGAGGACGCCCAGTGCCAGGGTGTGGCCCCAGGCGTTGATCTCCCAGCCCGGCATCACCCGGATCAGCCCCTCGGAGAAGCCGAGGTACCAGTCCGGCTGCGCGCCGGTGGTGACCAGGTCCGGCCGGTAGGGGCCGAACGCCCACACGGGGTTGATGCTGGCGACGCCGCCCATCAGCGCGAGCACGCCGAAGACCAGGAAGAAGAACCCGCCCGCCTTCGCCATGTAGACCGGCATGAAGGGCATGCCGACCACGCTCTTCTGGTCGCGTCCGGGCCCGGGGTACTGGGTGTGCTTGTGGAAGAACACCAGGATGAGGTGGGCGACGACGAGCCCCAGCATGATCCCCGGCAGCAGCAGCACATGGATCGGGAAGAACCGCGCGATGATGTCGTGCCCCGGGAACTCCCCGCCGAAGAGGAAGAACGAGAGGTACGTCCCGACGATCGGGATGGACAGGATCGCGCCGTCGGCGAACCGGACGCCGGTGCCGGACAGCAGGTCGTCGGGGAGGGAGTAGCCGGTCAGACCGGTGAGGATGCCGAGGAACAGCAGGGTCCAGCCGAACAGCCAGTTGATCTCGCGCGGCTTGCGGAACGCGCCGGTGAAGAACACCCGCATCATGTGCACGAGCATGCCGGTGACGAAGACGAGCGCCGCCCAGTGGTGGATCTGCCGGATCAGCAGCCCGCCGCGCACATCGAAGCTGATGTCCAGCGTCGACTCGTACGCCCTGGTCATCGTGATGCCCTGGAGCGGGACGTAGGAGCCGTTGTAGACGACCTCGGCGCTGCTCGCCTCGAAGAACAGGGTGAGGTAGACGCCGGTGAGGATCAGGACCAGGAAGCTGTAGAGGCAGATCTCGCCCAGCATGAAGGACCAGTGGTCCGGGAACACCTTGCGCAGGTTGGCCTTGGCCACCGCGTACAGCCCGAGCCGGCTGTCCGCCCAGTCGGCGACCTTCTCACCCTTGCCGGGCTCGCCTCGCCGTCTCGAACTCCCGTCGTCCGCCGCGTGGTTCACCGCTTGCGCACCGTCGCTCATAGCTGGTCGTCCTCCCCGTCGGATCATCCTCAGGGTGGCACGGCGGCGCGGCTGAGCCAACGGTGCGGACAGCGGAGATCGCCGTTATGGCCTAAGGCCGACGACCGCCGTCCGGCCGTGCGCGTGCAGCAGCGCGTTCTCCCCGGTCAGCAGGACGGCGTCATGGCGCCCGAGCCGCACTCCGCGCCCGCCCTCACCGGCCTCCACATCGACGTCCGCGTCGGCTTCGAGGGAGACGATCAGGGCGTGCGCCGCCCGCAGGGCGAGCCGGCCGCGGACGACGGCGACGGTCGGGGCCGGCGCGCCCCGGCGCCACATCACGTTGAGGTTGACGACGGGCCCGTCGAGCAGCCGGCAGTCGGTGGGCACGTCGCCGGGGAAGTCCTGGGGCGCGTAGCGGGTGTCCACGAGCCGTCGCCGCCCGCCCAGGGTCAGGTCCATGCCCGCGCCCTCGACCAGGGTGAGGGTCCGTTCCACCTCGGGGAACGCGGAGAACGGCCCGTCGGCCGCGACCTCGGCGAGGCTGACGCGCCAGGCGAAGTCGGCCATGCCGGCGCCCGCCGGGGAGACGGCGAGCTCACGGGTCACCCCGCCGCCGTTCTTCCAGGCCACGGCCGCGCGGTCGGCGGCGGGCAGCAGGACGCTCATCGGGCGATCCCCTGCGCCCGGGCGGCCACCAGCCACTTCGGGAACTCCCCCACCAGCCGGTCGTACAGTTCCGCGTCCGGCATCTTCGCCGGTTCCGGACCCGCGTGGAAGAAGCCGGCGTTGTCGACCGCGCGCTTCGTCGGCACGGGCAGCTCGTCGAGCTTGCGCAGGAAGTCGAACTGTTTGCTGCCCCGGTCGCCGAAGCCGATGAACTGCCAGAACAGCGGCAGTCTGGACGCCTTGCAGAGGTAGCGTTCCGCGGCGAGCTTGTTGATGGGGCCGCCGTCGGTCTGGAAGACGACGAGCGCGGGCTGTCGCGACCCGCTGTCGAGATAGTGGTCGATGACGGCGTCCATGGCGAGGTGGTAGCTGGTCTTGCCCATGTGCCCGAGCCCGGCCACGATGCGGTCCACCCGGCCCTGATGGTCGGCGAGGGCGATGTCGGTGACGGCGTCGACGTCGGTGGAGAAGAAGACCACCGGCACCCGGCCGTCGTCGTCGAGGTGCGCGGACAGCCCCAGCACCCGGTCGGCGAGCGCCTGGACACTGCCGTCCTGGTAGAACGGCTTCATCGACCCCGAGTAGTCGACGACGAGGTAGACGGCGGCCCGCTGCCCGTCCAGGCCGTGCTTGGTGAGAGACACCCCGGCGCTCTTGTACAAGTCGACCAGCGCGGGTGCGGTCTCCTGGACCTTGGTGAGACTGATCGCGACCATGGCCGACAGCCTCCCACACCCCTTCGTCACGCCTTCCATTCGCCTATTTGTTCGTTCATCAGCTAATTAGGATGGAATGACAAGGAACACGACATTCCGGCCTTAGGGTGTGCGGCATGAAACGTGCCGCCGTCCTGGTCTGCGCCGCCGTCGCCTCGACGGCGTGCCTCTTCACTCCCGCCCGGCCCGCCCAGCCGACCACCGGCATCGTGGCGACGAGCGAGGTGCGGGCCACCCCGCCGAGCCTCGCCGCCCCGGCGCAGAAGGAACTGGCCCAGCAGATCGTGGCCAGCGCCGAGAACGGCACCCTGAACTGGCGCAGCGCATACGCCTACATCGAGGACATCGGCGACGGCCAGGGGTACACGGCGGGCCTGATCGGCTTCTGCACCGGCACCCACGATCTGCTCACCCTGGTCGAGCGCTACACCCGCGACCATCCGGGCAACGCCCTCGCCCGCTATCTCCCCGCCCTGCGCCGCGTCGACGGCACCGCCTCGCACGCCGGTCTGGACCCGGGTTTCCCCGCCGCCTGGCGGACCGAGTCGGCGGTGCCCGCGTTCCGGGCCGCCCAGGACAAGGAGCGCGACCGCGTCTACTTCAACCCGGCGGTCGGCCGCGGCCGGTCCGACGGCCTGGGCGCGCTGGGCCAGTTCGTCTACTACGACGCCCTGGTCTTCCACGGCCCCGGCCCGGGCCCGACCAGCTTCGACGGCATCCGCGCGCGGGCCGTGCAGCAGGCCCGCACCCCCGCCCAGGGCGGCGACGAGGCCGCCTACCTGAACGCCTTCCTCGACGCCCGCCGCCGCGCCATGCTGAGCCGGCACCCCGGCATCGACACCTCCCGCGTCGACACGACCCAGCGCCGCTTCCTGCGCGAGGGCAATCTGGAACTGCAGCCGCCGCTGCAGTGGCAGATGTACGGGGAGACGTACCAGGTGCGGTAGCGCTCCGCTGCAGGTGCCGTGATGTGCCGTCGTTTCGCTGCGGCGCCGTTGTGGCTGGTCGCGCAGTTCCCCGCGCCCCTTCGGGGCGCTGCCGCACCGCAGCCGACTTCGCCCGGCCCGCTTCGCCCCAGGTTCCCGGCACTCGGTTCCTGCGGCGCCGTCGTGGCTGGTCGCGCAGTTCCCCGCGCCCCTTTGGGGCGCTGCCGCAGCCGCGACGGCGCCTGCCCGGTCGTCCGGTCGGGGACTGTTGGGCAGGCGCTGTCCGTGTTCCGCACGCCTTTGTGCGGGACGTATGGGGGCCCTGGTCGGCGGGGCCGTCAGACCATCAGCGAGCGGTCCGTCGGGCGGATCGGGGCGGGCAGCTCGCTGGCGCCCGTGAGGAACCGGTCGACACCGCGGGCGGCCGAGCGGCCCTCGGCGATCGCCCACACGATGAGCGACTGGCCGCGGCCCGCGTCACCGGCGACGTACACGCCGGGCACGTTGGTCTGGAAGTCGGCGTCGCGGGCGATGTTGCCGCGCTCGTCGAGCTCCAGGCCGAACTGCTCCACCACGCCGTTCTCCCGGTCGGTGCCGGTGAAGCCCATCGCGAGGGTGACCAGCTGGGCGGGGATCTTGCGCTCCGTGCCCGGCTTCGAGGTCAGCTTGCCGTCGACGAACTCGACCTCGCTGAGGTGCAGCCACTGGACGTTGCCGTCCTCGTCGCCCTCGAAGTGGGCGGTGGAGACGGAGTAGACCCGCTCGCCGCCCTCCTCGTGGGCCGAGGTGACCTTGTACAGCGTCGGGAAGGTCGGCCACGGCTGGTGCGACGGGCGGTCCTCGCTCGGCTGGGGCATGATCTCCAGCTGGGTGACCGAGGCCGCGCCCTGGCGGTGGGCGGTGCCCACGCAGTCCGCGCCGGTGTCGCCGCCGCCGATGACCACGACGTGCTTGCCCTCGGCCGAGATCGGGGGCGCCACGAAGTCGCCCTCCTGGACCTTGTTGGCCAGCGGCAGGTACTCCATGGCCTGGTGGACGCCCTTGAGCTCCCGGCCGGGGACCGGCAGATCACGGGCGGTGGTGGCGCCGGCCGCGATGACGATCGCGTCGTAGCGCTTCTTCAGGTCGGTCGCCTTGAGGTCGCGGCCGATCTCGATGCCGGTGCGGAAGCGGGTGCCCTCCGCGCGCATCTGCTCGATACGGCGGTTGATGTGCCGCTTCTCCATCTTGAACTCGGGGATGCCGTACCGCAGGAGGCCTCCGATGCGGTCCGCGCGCTCGTAGACGGCGACGGTGTGACCGGCCCGGGTCAGCTGCTGGGCGGCGGCGAGGCCCGCCGGGCCCGAGCCGATGACCGCGACGGTCTTGCCGGAGAGGCGCTCCGGGGCCTGGGGGGCGACATCGCCCGTCTCCCACGCCTTGTCGATGATCGAGACCTCGACGTTCTTGATGGTGACGGCCGGCTGGTTGATGCCGAGCACGCACGCCGACTCGCAGGGAGCCGGGCACAGCCGCCCGGTGAACTCCGGGAAGTTGTTCGTGGCGTGCAGCCGCTCGGAGGCGTTCTGCCAGTCCTCGCGGTAGGCGTAGTCGTTCCACTCGGGGATCAGGTTCCCCAGCGGACAGCCGTTGTGGCAGAACGGGATGCCGCAGTCCATGCACCGGCCGGCCTGCTTGCTGATGATCGGCAGCAGCGAGCCGGGGACGTAGACCTCGTTCCAGTCCTTCAGACGCACGTCGACGGGACGGGACTTGGCGACCTCACGGCCGTGGTTCAGGAAGCCCTTCGGGTCAGCCATTGGTCGCCGCCTCCATCATCTTCTCGGTGATCTCGGACTCGGAGAGTCCCGCCTGCTCGGCGGCGTCCTTGGCGGCGAGCACTGCCTTGTACGTGCTGGGGATGATCTTGCTGAAGCGCTCGACGGCCGTGTCCCAGTCGGCGAGCAGCTTCTCGGCGACCGTCGAGGCGGTCTCCTCGGCGTGCCGGCGCACCACGTCGTGCAGCCACTGCTTGTCGCTGTCGTCCAGCGTCTCGACCGCGCCGAGGTTGCCGGCGTTGACGTTGTCGCGGTTCAGGTCGATCACATAGGCGACGCCGCCCGACATGCCGGCCGCGAAGTTGCGGCCCGTCTCGCCGAGGACCACCGCGTGACCGCCGGTCATGTACTCGCAGCCGTGGTCGCCCACGCCCTCGGAGACGACCGTCGCGCCGGAGTTGCGGACGCAGAACCGCTCGCCGGTGCGGCCACGCAGGAACAGCTCGCCGCCGGTCGCGCCGTAGGCGATGGTGTTGCCCGCGATCGTCGAGTACTCGGCGAGGTGGTCGGCGCCCCGGTCCGGGCGGACGACGATCCGGCCGCCGGAGAGGCCCTTGCCGACGTAGTCGTTCGCGTCGCCCTCCAGGCGCAGCGTGACACCGCGCGGGAGGAAGGCGCCGAAGGACTGGCCGGCCGAGCCGGTGAAGGTGATGTCGATGGTGTCCTCGGGCAGGCCCGCACCGCCGAACTTCTTCGTCACCTCATGGCCGAGCATGGTGCCGACCGTGCGGTTGATGTTGCGGACCTTGACCTGGGCGCGCACCGGCTGGGCGTCGGTCGCGGAGTCGGCGGCGAGGGCGTCGGCGGCGAGCTTGATGAGCTCGTTGTCGAGCGCCTTCTCCAGTCCGTGGTCCTGGGCGATGACCTGGTGCAGGGCGGCGCCCTCGGGCAGCGCGGGCACGTGGAAGAGCGGGGCCAGGTTGAGGCCCTGCGCCTTCCAGTGGTCGACGGCGCGCTCGACGTCGAGGACCTCGGCGTGGCCGACGGCCTCCTCGATCGAGCGGAAGCCCAGCTCGGCCAGCAGTTCGCGGACTTCCTCGGCGATGAACTTGAAGAAGTTGACGACGTACTCGGCCTGGCCGGCGAACCGGTCGCGCAGCACCGGGTTCTGGGTGGCGATGCCGACGGGGCAGGTGTCCAGGTGGCAGACGCGCATCATGACGCAGCCGGAGACGACGAGCGGCGCGGTCGCGAAACCGAACTCCTCGGCGCCGAGCAGCGCGGCGATGATCACGTCACGGCCGGTCTTGAGCTGGCCGTCGGTCTGCACGACGATGCGGTCGCGCAGGCCGTTGAGCAGCAGCGTCTGCTGGGTCTCGGCGAGGCCGAGCTCCCAGGGACCGCCCGCGTGCTTGAGGGAGGTGAGGGGCGAGGCGCCGGTGCCGCCGTCGTGGCCGGAGATCAGCACGACGTCCGCGTGCGCCTTGGACACACCCGCGGCGACGGTGCCGACGCCGACCTCGGAGACCAGCTTCACGTGGATCCGCGCCTGCGGGTTCGCGTTCTTCAGGTCGTGGATCAGCTGGGCGAGATCCTCGATGGAGTAGATGTCGTGGTGCGGCGGCGGGGAGATCAGACCGACACCGGGGGTGGAGTGCCGGGTCTTGGCGACCCACGGGTAGACCTTGTGGCCGGGCAGCTGGCCGCCCTCGCCGGGCTTGGCGCCCTGGGCCATCTTGATCTGGATGTCGTCCGCGTTGACGAGGTACTCGCTGGTGACGCCGAAGCGGCCGGAGGCGACCTGCTTGATGCTGGAGCGGCGCGCCGGGTCGTACAGCCGGTCCGCGTCCTCGCCGCCCTCGCCGGTGTTGGACTTGCCGCCCAGCTGGTTCATCGCGATGGCGAGCGTCTCGTGCGCTTCCTTCGAGATGGAGCCGTACGACATGGCGCCGGTGGAGAAGCGCTTGACGATCTCGGAGACCGGCTCGACCTCGTCGATGGAGATCGCTTCGCGGCCGCTGCTGAAGCCGAAGAGGCCGCGCAGCGTCATCAGCCGCTCGGACTGCTCGTTCACCCGGTCCGTGTACTGCTTGAAGACGTCGTAGCGGGCCGTGCGCGTGGAGTGCTGGAGGCGGAAGACCGTCTCCGGGTCGAACAGGTGCGGCTCGCCCTCGCGGCGCCACTGGTACTCGCCGCCTATCTCCAGGGCACGGTGGGCCGGCGCGATGCCGCTGGCCGGGTAGGCCTTGGCGTGGCGGGCGGCGACCTCCTTGGCGATGACGTCGATGCCGACGCCGCCGATCTTGGTGGCGGTGCCGTTGAAGTACTTCTCGACGAAGGCGTCGTCGAGACCGACGGCCTCGAAGACCTGGGCGCCGCGGTAGGAGGCGACCGTGGAGATGCCCATCTTGGACATGACCTTCAAAACGCCCTTGCCGAGCGCGTAGATCAGGTTGCGGATCGCCTGCTCGGGCTCCATGCCGTTGAGGAAGGTGCCCGCGCGCAGCAGGTCCTCGACCGACTCCATGGCCAGGTACGGGTTGACGGCGGCGGCGCCGAAGCCGATCAGCAGGGCCACGTGGTGGACCTCGCGGACGTCGCCGGCCTCGACCAGGAGGCCCACCTCGGTGCGCTGCTTGGTGCGGATGAGGTGGTGGTGGACGGCCGCGGTGAGCAGCAGCGAGGGGATCGGCGCGTGCTCGGCGTCCGAGTGGCGGTCCGACAGGACGATGAGCCGGGCGCCGTTGTCGATGGCGGCGTCGGCCTCGGCGCAGATCTCCTCGATGCGGGCGGCGAGGGATTCGCCGCCGCCGGAGACCCGGTACAGGCCGGAGAGCGTGGCGGCCTTGAAGCCGGGCATGTCGCCGTCGGCGTTGATGTGGATGAGCTTGGCCAGCTCGTCGTTGTCGATCACCGGGAACGGCAGGGTGACGGTCCGGCAGGACGCGGCGCTCGGTTCGAGCAGGTTGCCCTGCGGGCCGAGGGAGGAGCGCAGCGAGGTGACGAGCTCCTCGCGGATGGCGTCCAGCGGCGGGTTGGTGACCTGCGCGAACAGCTGGGTGAAGTAGTCGAAGAGCAGCCGGGGGCGCGCGGAGAGCGCGGCGATCGGCGAGTCGGTGCCCATGGAGCCGAGGGGCTCGCCCGCGGTCTTGGCCATCGGCGCGAGGATGATGCGCAGCTCTTCCTCGGTGTAGCCGAAGGTCTGCTGGCGGCGGGTGACCGAGGCGTGCGTGTGCACGATGTGCTCGCGCTCGGGCAGGTCGACGAGCTCGATCTCGCCGGCCTCCAGCCACTCCGCGTAGGGCTTCTCGGCGGCGAGGCCGGCCTTGATCTCGTCGTCCTCGATGATGCGGTGCTCGGCGGTGTCGACGAGGAACATCTTGCCGGGCTGGAGGCGGCCCTTGCGGACGACCTTGGCGGGGTCGATGTCGAGGACGCCGACCTCGGAGCCGAGGACGACGAGGCCGTCGTCGGTGACCCAGTAGCGGCCGGGGCGCAGGCCGTTGCGGTCGAGGACCGCGCCGACCTGGGTGCCGTCGGTGAAGGTGACGCAGGCCGGGCCGTCCCAGGGCTCCATCATGGTGGAGTGGAACTCGTAGAACGCGCGCCGGGCGGGGTCCATGGAGTCGTGGTTCTCCCACGCCTCCGGGATCATCATGAGCACGGAGTGCGGCAGTGAGCGGCCGCCGAGGTGGAGGAGTTCGAGCACCTCGTCGAAGGACGCCGAGTCGGAGGCGTCCGGCGTACAGACGGGGAAGATCCGCTCGATGGACTTCTCGTCCGTCCCCCCGAACAGGTCGGAGACGAGCTGCGACTCGCGGGCGCGCATCCAGTTGCGGTTGCCCTTGACGGTGTTGATCTCACCGTTGTGCGCGACGAAGCGGTACGGGTGCGCGAGCGGCCACGACGGGAAGGTGTTCGTGGAGAAGCGGGAGTGGACGAGCGACACGGCCGAGGCGAAGCGGCGGTCGGACAGGTCCGGGAAGAAGGGCTCGAGCTGGCCGGTGGTCAGCATGCCCTTGTAGACGATCGTGCGGGCGGAGAGCGACGGGAAGTACACGCCGGCCTCGCGCTCGGCGCGCTTGCGCAGCACGAACGACTTGCGGTCGAGGTCGATGCCCTGGCTGGAGCCGTCCGTGACGAACACCTGCCGGAAGGCGGGCATCGTGGAGCGGGCGGTCGCGCCGAGCAGTTCGGGGGCGACGGGGACCTCGCGCCAGCCGAGAACGGTGAGGCCCTCGTCGGCGGCGATCGTCTCGATCTGTGAGACGGCGCTCTGAAGGCCGTCCTCCGGGAGGAAGGCGATGCCGACGGCGTAGTGACCGGCCTCGGGGAGTTCGAATTCGGTCACCGCGCGGAGGAACGCGTCCGGGACCTGGGTCAGGATGCCCGCGCCGTCGCCGGAGTCGGGCTCGGAGCCGGTGGCGCCGCGGTGTTCGAGATTGCGCAGAACGGTGAGCGCCTGCTCGACCAGCGTATGGCTCGCCTCGCCGGTGAGGTTGGCCACGAAGCCGACGCCGCAGGCGTCGTGCTCGTTACGGGGGTCGTACATACCCTGCGCGGCAGGGCGAGCATCCATGAAGGACCAGTTCTGGCCATTCGCGGAATGCTGGGACGGCTGGCGCGGCGTACGCATCGGCTCTCCCGTCGTCGTCTCAAGTGGCTGTGGATTCCTCCCAGGCCCTCGGGGCTCTGGGGGAGCTGCTTGCGAAGGGACGACGTTGGCCCTCTGCGAGTGCAAAATTTCACGCAGGTTACATGATGGAGCGGTTCTCGGGAACCGGATACTCCGTTCCAACATGCGGACGCCACGGGCGCAGACAGGGGTGTCTCGCACATGGCTGAAAGTATGTGGGGACCGAACGGGACGAGATCGATCAGATCGGCGTCTTCCGGTCCGGAAGGCGAGGGGAGCGGCGTCACTCACCCCGCGAGTGCGCCGCAGGCGTCATTGCCCACAGCGCTTACGGCTCATGCCCGCTGGTTAAGCAGCCGAAACCAGTCAGTAACGACTACTTATGCGGCCCAACGCATAAGTAGCATCCGATCTATCCTACGGCCCCTCCCCGCAAGCTGCCCAGGGCGTACGTCACACCGGCGCGAGCAGCCCGGCCGGCCTTGGTGAGGCCGCCCCAACCTGCGGCTTTACCTTCGATCGCTCATTCGATCAAGGCCCTGCACAAATGTCGACCGGGTGACATGAAGAGGTTTCAGGCTGAGGTCAACCGCCGATGGTGGGACACATCCGCAAAGGGTTCCGCGCCCGTGCGGGACCCCCGAAGGAGAGGCCGCGCATGCCATCGATCCGTGAACGGGCCCGCGGCGCCCTGCTCGGCCTCGCCGTGGGCGACGCCCTGGGCGCCCCCGCGGAGAACATGAAGCCGTCACAGATCCGCGCCCGCTGGGGCCGCATCACGGGCTATGTCACCGACCGGCCGGCCGGCACCGACGACACCGAGTACGCGATCTTCTCCGGTCTGCTGCTCGCCCGCCACGGCTCCGCGCTCACCCCCGCCCATGTGGAGTCGGCCTGGCACCAGTGGATCGCCGACCTCGACGAGGGCCCCTTCCGCGGCGCCGGCTTCAGCGAACGCGGCACTCTGGAGAACCTCCGCCGCGGCCTCGCGGCGCCCATCTCGGCACAGCACCGGCACGCCTGGAGCGACGGCCTGGCCATGCGCGCGGCGCCCTTCGGCGTCTTCGCCGCGGGCCGCCCGGCGGAGGCCGCCCGGCTCGTCGCGATCGACGGCGCGGTGAGCCACGACGGCGAGGGCATCTTCGGCGGCCAGGCGGTCGCGGCGGGAGTCGCGGCGGCGATGGCGGGCGCGTCGACGATGGCGGTGGTGGCCGCGGCCCTGGCGGTGGTCCCCGAGGACTCCTGGACGGCACGTTCCCTGCGCCGCGCGGTGGCCGTGGCCCACCGGGGCGAACGCGCGGTCCGCTCCGCCGTCGTCATCGGCGGCTACCCCTGGACCGACCTGGCCCCCGAGGCCGTCGCCCTCGCCTTCGGCGCGTACGCGGCAGCCGACGGCGACTTCCGCGAAGCCGTCCTCACCGCGGTGAACATGGGCCGCGACGCGGACACGACGGCCGCGGTGGCCGGCGCGCTGGCCGGCGCCGCCCGGGGCGTCGCCGCGATCCCGGCGGACTGGGCGGCCGCCATCGGCCCCGCCCGCGGCAGCTGCCTCCCGTCGATGGCCGGCCACCACGTCCTGGACGTGGCGGAGCTGCTGGTGCCCGAAGAGGGCGGGAAGTGGGGCGAGGGAATGATCGCGGAGGAACTCGTACCGAGCCTGATGGGCCACGCCGGGGCGGAGGCACGACCGTGAGGCCGCCGGGACCGTGGGACGAGGGCATGTCGGCGGGAACGGCGACGGCGCACCCGATCACCGCGACGGACGCCGACGACGCAACCGCCGTCGTCAGCACCGCCCCACCGGTGGGTACGGGCCGCAACGACCGGGCCGAAGGCGCGGCGCAGGCCGTGGAGTCCGCGCGCCCGCGGCACGCGCGCCGCATCGAAGGCCTGCTGCTGGGCCTCGCCGCGGGCGACGCCGCCGGCTGGCCCGCCGCCCGCCACCGAGCCGCCCGCATGCCCGAGTGGACCCGCCGCCTCACCCGCGAACTCGACACCTTCGCCGAGCACAACGCGACGACCACCCTCCCCGTCCCCATCGCCCTCAACCAGCCCCCCGAACCGCTGCGCCTGGGCCCCTCCGACGACGCCGAATGGGCGGCGTTCGCCGCGGAGGCGGTCCTGCGGGCAGGCGACGACACCGCCCTCGGCGACCTCAGCAGGGCACGCCGGATGCGCGCCGCGATCGACCTCGCCTGGAACGCCCTGGCCAGCGAGGTCGCCGCGGCGGCGGACCGCGCCCCCGAGATCGAGTCCGCCGTCCTCCCGCTGCGCGCCCGGATCTCCGTCCGGGCCGGCCTCGGCAACCTCGCCGCCGGACTGCGGCCCCCCGCCACCGGCCACGACAACCCCCACTACTTCGACGACGCGGCCTGCGTACGCGCCTGCGTCCTCGCGGTGGCCCACCCCGGCGACCCCCGACTCGCCGCCGAACTCGCCGAGTTCGACGCCCGCTACACCCAGGACGGCGACGGAGTGCACGGCGCCCGCGCCATGGCGGCGGCCCTCGCGCTGGCCCTGGTCGGCGCGGACCCCGAAGCCTGTGTGACGGCGGCGCTCGCCGAACTCCCCGAGCACACCGAGATCGGCCGCAACGCCCGGCACGCGCTCAAGCTGGCCCACGACGCCGACAGCGCCTTCACGCTCATCCCCCTGCTGGAACACGAGATCGTCGACCACGTCTACAGCTACGGCATCGCGGCGGCGGAGACGGTCCCGGTGGCCCTCGCCCTGGTGACGGCGTCCCACGGCCGGATCTCCGAGGCGGTGCCCGCGGCGGCCTGTCTGTCCCGGGTCGCGGACTCGGCCCCGGCCCTCGCGGGCGCGCTGACCGGCGCGTTGGGCGGCGGCGCCGCGATCCCCGCCTCGTGGCGGGACAGCTGCGGCGCCCTCTCCGGCTGCGTGCTGCCCCGGCTCACCGGAACGGATCTGGTGGAACTCGCCGAACTCCTGGAAGCCACACAACCGGCCCCACCAGGAGGATGATTCGGTCTATGAGCCCCAAACCACAAGAAAGCGACGGCGTACCCCTCGCCGAGCGCATCACCGGCGCCCTGGTCGGCGCGGCCGTCGGCGACGCCCTCGGCGGCCCCGTCGAGGGCTACTCCCCCGAGCAGATCGTCGAACGGCACGGCGGCCGGGTCCACGGCGTCGTCGGCCCCTGGAACGGCGACGACTGGCGCACCGCCCGCCCCATCGCCCCGTACCACAAGGGCGACGGGCACGTCACCGACGACACCTTGATGACCCATGCGCTGATCAGGGTCTACGCCACGGTCCGCGACCACCTCGACGCCTACGCGATCGCCGACCACCTGGTCCCGGACCTGATGACGACCCCCCGCTGGATCCCGGAGCTGGAGGCCGAGGCGCTCCCCCTCCAGCGGATCTTCCTGGCGGAGAAATGGCTGGTGACAAGAGTTCACTACGGCCACGCCGACCCCCGCGAGGCCGGCGTCGGCAACATCGTCAACTGCGGTGCGGCGATGTACATGGCCCCCGTGGGCCTGGTCAACGCGGCCGATCCGGCGGGCGCGTACGCCGAGGCGCTGGACATCGCGGGCGCCCACCAGTCGTCGTACGGCCGTGAGGCGGCAGGCGTCTTCGCGGCGGCGGTGGCGGCCGCGTGCGCTCCGGGCGCGACGGCGCGGTCGGTCGTGACGGCCTGTCTCGCCCTGGCGAAGGACGGCACCCGCACGGCGATCGAGCAGGTCTGCGAAACGGCGTCCCGCCACACCGACTTCGAGTCCGCGCTCGTCCCGCTGCGGGAGGCGGTCGCGCCGTACGACACGGTGGGCCCCGACTACCGTCGGCCCTCCCTGGCCGCCCGCCGCCCCTCCCGCGTGCACGCCATCGAGGAACTCCCCATCGCCCTGGGCATGTTGCTGGTCGCGGACGGCGACTACCGGCAGGCGGTCCTCGGCTCGGTGAACTACGGCCGCGACTGCGACTCGATCGCGACGATGGCGGGGGCGATCGCCGGCGCCCTCGGCTCGCCGGTCCCGGAGGACTGGTCGAAACAGGTCGCCGAGGCCAGCCGGCTCGACCTCTGGCAGCCGGCGGCGACGCTCACCGAGGTCGCCCGCGAGGTCTTCGACCGCGACACCGAGCGCCACCGCACCCGTGAGCAGGCGTTCCGCGCCCTCGGAGGCCCGCGATGCTCCGACTGACCTGGGTCCAGCCCGAGGACCTCCTCGGCCACGAACTGCGCCAGGCCGCCGAGGACGGCCGCGAGCCATGGGCGATCGCCGCCCGTTGGAAGGCGGCGGGCGGCTGCGAACCGCCGCCCCGAGCGGGCGCCTCCCCCCACCGCGTCTCCCGCTATCTGCGGCTCCTCGCGGAAGACCTGCTGGACGAACTGGCCGACCTGCCCAGCAGATTGACGGACGACGAGCCGACCGAACTGGTGCAGATCAGGGCCCTGTGCCCACAGTGGCCGAGCCCGCCCGACGGCGATGGAGCCCCCTCCCCGTCCCGGCTGGAAGCCGCCTGGCTGGGCCGGGCCGTCGGCTGTCTGCTCGGCAAGCCCGTCGAGAAACTCCCCCTCGACGCCATCCGCGACCTCGCCCGCGCCACCGGCAACTGGCCGCTGAGCTCCTACTTCACCGCCCGGGGAGTCCCGCAGCCGCTGCTCGACGCCCACCCCTGGAACCGCCGCTCGGCGCCCACCACCCTCGCCGAGAACATCGACGGCATGCCCGAGGACGACGACCTCAACTACCCGCTCCTCAACCTCCTCCTGCTGGAGCGTCACGGCAGCCGCTTCACCACCGCGGACGTCGCCCGGCTCTGGCTGGACGAACTCCCCGCGGGCCGCACCTTCACCGCCGAACGCGTCGCCTACCGCAACCTCCTGGACGGCATCGAGCCCCCGCAGACCGCCCGCTTCCGCAACCCCTTCCGCGAATGGATCGGCGCGCTGATCCGCGCCGACGTCCACGGCTGGACCAACCCCGGCGACCCGGCCGCCGCGGCCGAGCAGGCCCACCGGGACGCCGTCCTCACCCACACCGCCAACGGCGTCTACGCGGCGATGTTCACGGCGGCCGCCATCGCCACGGCAGCCACCGGCGCCCACGACGTCCACGCCTGTCTGCGCACCGGACTGAGCGTCGTCCCACCCCGTTCCCGCCTCGCCCGGGCCGTCGCCCACGCCGTCCGACTCGCCGAGGAACACCCCGACTTCGACACGGTCGTCGACGAACTCCACGCCGCCCACAAGACCGCCCACTGGGTGCACGCCGTCCCCAACACCGCCCTGATCGCCGCCGCCCTCACCCACGCGGACGGCGACTTCACCGGCTCCATCTGCCGTGCGGTGTCCGGGGGTTGGGACACCGACTCGAACGGCGCGACGGCCGGCAGCATCGCCGCCCTCCTCACCGGCGACCCGGCCGCCCTCCCCGAGCAGTGGACGGCCCCCCTCAAGAACCGGCTGGCCACCTCCGTCGCCGACTTCAACGGCGTCGGCTTCGACGCCCTGGCCCAGCTCACCTGGTCCCTCACCCACCGGGAGGCTTCCCAGCCATGACCGCGTCATGACCGACACCACCACCGAGACCACCACCACAACGACCAACGAGAAGACCGCTCCCCTGCACGGCGTGCGCGTGCTCGACCTGGCCACCCTCTTCGCCGGCCCCCTCGCCGCCACCATGCTCGGCGACTTCGGCGCGGAGGTCGTCAAGGTCGAGCACCCCACCCGGCCCGACCCGTCCCGAGGCCACGGCCCGTCCAAGGACGGGGTGGGCCTGTGGTGGAAGCTCCTGGGCCGCAACAAGCGCACGATCACCCTGAACCTCTCCAAGCCCGGCGGCCGGGCCACCCTCCTGCGGCTCGCCGCCACCGCCGACGTGATCATCGAGAACTTCCGCCCCGGCACCCTGGAGAAGTGGGACCTCGGCTGGGAGGAACTGTCGGCGGCCAACCCCCGCCTGGTCCTCGCCCGCGTCACGGCCTTCGGCCAGTTCGGCCCCTACGCGCACCGCCCCGGCTTCGGCACCCTCGCCGAGGCGATGAGCGGATTCGCCGCGATCACCGGAGAACCCGACGCCTCCCCCACCCTCCCGCCGTTCGGCCTCGCCGACTCGATCGCGGGCCTGGCCACCGCCTACGCCGTCATGACGGCCCTCGCCGCACGCGAGCGCACCGGCGAGGGCCAGGTCGTCGACATGGCGATCATCGAGCCCATCCTGACCGTCCTCGGCCCCCAGCCCCTCTGGTACGACCAGCTCGGCTACGTCCAGGCCCGCACCGGCAACCGGTCCGCCAACAACGCCCCGCGCAACACCTACCGCACGGCCGACGGCAGTTGGGTCGCCGTCTCGACCTCGGCCCAGTCGGTCGCGGAGCGGGTGCTGCGGCTGGTCGGCCGCCCCGAGCTGATCGACGAGCCCTGGTTCGCGACCGGCGCGGACCGGGCCGCCCACGCCGACGTCCTCGACGAGGCGGTCGGCGCCTGGATCGCCGCCCGCAGCCGCACCGACGTCCTCGCCGCCTTCGAGAAGGCCGAGGCCGCGATCGCCCCGATCCAGGACGTCCGGGACGTGATGACCGACCCCCAGTACCAGGCCCTCGACACCATCACCGCGGTGGACGACCCGGAACTGGGCCGGATCCGTATGCAGAACGTCCTCTTCCGGCTCTCCTCGACCCCCGGCGCGATCCGCTGGACCGGCCGCCCACACGGCGCCGACACCGAGACCGTGCTGACGGAGCTGGGCCTCACCCCGACCGAGCTGAGCGCCCTGCGCACCGAGGGCGCCCTATGACGGCACCCCCTCTGACCTGGCTCTACGTCCCCGGTGACCACCCAGCTACCGTCACCAAGGCCCTTGCCTGCGGCGCCGACGTCGTCATCATCGACCTGGAGGACGCGGTCGCCCCGGACCGTAAGGAGTACGCCCGCACGGCCACCGCCGAACGCCTGTCCGAACCCCAGCCGGTCCCGGTCCACGTCCGGGTGAACGCCCTGGACACCCCGTTCGCCGCAGCGGACGTCCGCACGATGGCCGCCCTCCCCGGGGTCTCCGGCCTGCGTCTGCCCAAGGTGACCTCCCCGCACCAGATCACCCGGGTCGCCGAGACCGCGCCCCGCACCGACGCCGGGGCCACCCCGCTGCACGCCCTGCTGGAAACAGCCCTCGGCATCGAACACGCCTTCGCCATCGCGTCCGCCCACCCCTCCCTGCGCGGCATCGCCCTCGGCGAGGCGGACCTCCGCGCCGACCTGGGCGTCCGCGAGGACGCCGGCCTCGACTGGTCCCGCTCCCGCGTGGTCGTCGCCGCCCGGGCCGCCGGCCTCGCACCCCCACCCCAGTCGGTCCACCCCGACATCCGCGACCTGGACGGCCTGGCCACCAGCTGCGCCCACGGCCGCACCCTCGGCTTCCTGGGCCGCGCCGCGATCCACCCCCGCCAGCTCCCGATCATCGAACGGGCCTACCTGCCCACCCAGCAGGAGCTGGAGGACGCCGAGACGATCGTCAAGGCCGCAGCCACCGACCAGGGCGCCCAGGCCCTCCCGGACGGCCGCTTCATCGACGCGGCAGTGGTGGCCACGGCCCACCGCACCCTCTCACTGGCCCGCACAGCGCCTAGCACGTAGCACCTGAGCGGGGTCGGGCGAAGTCAGCTGCGGTTCGGCAACGCCCTGAAGGGGCGCGGGGAACTGCGCGACCAGCCACAACGGCGCCGCAGCAAAACGACGGCACATCGCGGCACAGACGACGAGGGCGCCCGGCAATCCCGGGCGCCCTCGTCGTATGTACGACCAGCAGTCAGCTCTTCTTACCGGCCGACTCGGCTTCGTCCTGCTTCACATCAGCACCGTCGGACTCGGCGTCGGCCTCGCCCTTCGCCTCGACACCGTCCTTGGCCTTGGCCTCGACGTCGGCATCCGCCTCGGCGTCATCCTTGGCCGCGCCCTCCGTCTTGCCCTCGTCCTTGCCCTCGTCATCGCCGTCGGCGTCGCCATCGCCGTCACCGTCGGATTCCGCATCACCGCCGGAGGCCTCCGCCCCCGGCTCGACGACCGCTTCGCGCCCCGGCCGCTTCTTCGCCGAGATCACGATGTAGATCACCGCGAGCAGGAACACGATCAGCGCGGTCCAGACGTTGAGCCGCAGGCCGAGGATGTGGTGGGCGTCGTCGACGCGCATGTTCTCGATCCACGCGCGGCCCACGCAATACCCGGCGACGTAGAGCGCGAACGCCCGGCCGTGGCCCAGCTTGAAGCGGCGGTCGGCCCAGATGACGAGGAGCGCGACGCCGATGCACCACAGCGACTCGTACAGGAACGTCGGGTGGTAGTAGCCCGGCACCCGGCCGTCCGCCGAGGACGTGATGTGCAGCGCCCAGGGGAGGTCGGTCTCCTTGCCGTACAGCTCCTGGTTGAACCAGTTGCCCCAGCGGCCGATGGCCTGTGCGAGCGCGATGCCGGGCGCGATGGCGTCCGCGTACGCGGGCAGTGCGATGCCCCGGCGACGGCAGCCGATCCACGCGCCCACCGCACCGAGCGAGATCGCGCCCCAGATGCCGAGGCCGCCCTCCCACACCTTGAACGCGTCCACCCAGTCACGGCCCTCGCTGAAGTACAGCTCGTAGTCCGTGATCACGTGGTAGAGCCGGCCGCCCACCAGTCCGAAGGGCACCGCCCAGACGGAGATGTCGGCCACCGTGCCGACCCGCCCGCCCCGGGCGACCCATCGCCTGTTGCCGAGCCAGACCGCGACGAAGACGCCGATGATGATGCAGAACGCGTAGCCGCGCAGCGGAACGGGGCCGAGGTACAGCACTCCGTGCGACGGGCTGGGAATGTAGGCAAGTTCCATGGCAGGGTCGACGCTACCCTGCCGGACCGGGCCGACGGCGGGCAGCCCGGCAACGGCTCCATAACAGGCGGGTGTGAAACGGGCCCACCGCTGCCTCACCCGTTGTCGGCGTCCTCCACCATCTGCTTCAGTTTCGCCGGGGTCATCGACTGGTCCTGATAGATGTTCTTGCCGTTGAACAGCACGGTCGGGGTGCCGCCGAAGTGGCCGTTCTGGAAGGCCTGGTTGGACTTGTCGACCCAGCTGCTGTGCGTGCCGTCCTCGACGCACTTGCGAAACGCGGGCGTGTCGAGACCGTCGACCTCGGCCGCGAGCTCGATGAGTCTGCTGTTCTCGGCGTAGGCGTCCTTCGTTTCCTCCGGCTGGTTCTCGAACAGCACGTCGTGGTAGGCGGTGAACTTTCCGACGTCCTGTGCGCAGGCCGCCGCGTTCGCCGCGTTGCGGGAGCCGCTGCCGCCCATGTTCCCGTCGATGAGGGTGGCCAGGTGGTACTCGACCTTGAGCTTTCCGGCTTCCGCCAGCTCATGGATCGTGGGCCGGTACGCCGTCTCGAAGGCCTTGCAGGCCGGGCAGCGGAAGTCCTCCCACACCGTGAGCGTGGACTTGGCGGTGTCCTTGCCGACGGGGATCGCGAGCGCGTCCTCGCCCTGCGCGCCCGAGGGCGCCACGACCGGGCCCGCCTTGTCGCTGCTGTCGTCCTTGCCGGAGTTCGCGGCGACGACGCCGATCACGGCGGCCAGCCCCAGCACACAGACCACGCTCGCGCTCACGATCAGTGTGCGCCGACGCCGCTCGGCGGCCTTCTGCTTGTCGCGCTCCGCCGCCAGCCGCTCCCGGGCAGTGCGCTTTCCGTCACGATTCTTCTCGCTCACACCCCCAGAACGAACCGGGGAGGCGCATTGCGCCTCCCCGACCCCAGGTCCACCCGTTCGGGTGACCTGACCTCCCGTTACGCCTGACGGCTCACGCCTGTCCGCGCACGCCCTTCGCCAGCTCGCCCGCGAGCGCGCGGACCGCCTCGACGCCGGCCGCGTCGTCCGGCGCGTCCAGCATCCGCTTGACGAAGGCCGAGCCGACGATCACTCCGTCGGCGAAGCCCGCCACCTCGGCCGCCTGCCGGGCGTCGGAGACGCCGAGGCCGACGCAGACGGGCAGGCCGGTGCCGGTGGCCCGGGTCCGCTCGACCAGGTCCTGGGCCTGCGCGCCGACCGACTCACGGGTGCCGGTGACGCCCATCAGCGAGGCGGCGTAGACGAAGCCGCTGCCCGCCTCGGTGATCTGCGCGAGCCGTGCGTCCTTGCTGCTCGGCGCCACGACGAAAACCGTCGCGAGGCCGTGCTTCGCGGCGTGCTCCCGCCACAGCGCCGCCTCCTGCACCGGCAGGTCCGGCAGGATGCAGCCGGCCCCGCCCGCCTCGGCCAGCTCGGCCGTGAAGCGCTCGACGCCGTAGCGGTCGATGGGGTTCCAGTACGTCATGACGAGAATCGGACTGCCGGTCGCCTCGAAGGCCTCGCGGACCGTGCGCATGACGTCCGCGATGCGCACCCCGCCGCGCAGGGCGATGTCGTCGGCGGTCTGGATGACCGGGCCGTCGAGGACGGGGTCGCTGTGCGGCAGCCCGACCTCGACCACGTCCGCGCCGCCGTCGAGGACGGCCTTGATCGCCTCGATGCCGCCGTCCACGGTCGGGAACCCGGCCGGGAGGTAGGCGATGAGCGCGGCCCGGCCGTCCGCCTTGGCGGCGGCGAGGGTGTCCGACAGCAGTTGGATGTTGCCGCTCACTTGGCGTCCCCCTCGATCTCGGCGGTGTCGGCCGCGTTGGCGGCGACCTCGGCGTCGGTGTCGTACAGCCCGAAGTAGCGGGCGGCCGTGTCCATGTCCTTGTCGCCGCGGCCGGACAGGTTGACGATGATCAGCCCGTCCTTGCCGAGTTCCCTGCCGACCTCCAGGGCGCCGGCCAGCGCGTGGGCGCTCTCGATGGCCGGGATGATGCCCTCGGTGCGCGACAGCAGCCGCAGTGCCTGCATGGCCGCGTCGTCGGTGACCGCGCGGTACTCGCCGCGGCCGCTGTCCTTGAGGTAGGAGTGCTCGGGGCCGATGCCCGGGTAGTCCAGGCCGGCCGAGATGGAGTACGGCTCGGTGATCTGGCCCTCGTCGTCCTGGAGGACGTAGGAGCGGGAGCCGTGCAGGATGCCGGGCTCGCCGGCGGTGAGGGTGGCCGCGTGCTCGCCGGTCTCGATGCCGTGGCCGGCCGGCTCGCAGCCGATCAGCCGGACGCCGGCGTCCGGGATGAACGCGTGGAAGAGGCCGATGGCGTTGGAGCCGCCGCCGACGCAGGCGACGGCCGCGTCGGGCAGGCGGCCGGCGCGCTCCAGGATCTGGCGGCGGGCCTCGACGCCGATGACGCGGTGGAAGTCGCGGACCATCGCCGGGAACGGGTGGGGGCCGGCGACCGTGCCGAACAGGTAGTGGGTGCGGTCGACGTTGGCGACCCAGTCGCGGAAGGCCTCGTTGATGGCGTCCTTCAGCGTGCGGCTGCCGGACTTCACGGCCACGACCTCGGCGCCCAGCATGCGCATGCGGGCCACGTTGAGGGCCTGGCGCTGGGTGTCGATCTCGCCCATGTAGATCGTGCAGTCGAGACCGAACAGGGCGCAGGCGGTGGCCGTGGCCACGCCGTGCTGGCCCGCGCCGGTTTCGGCGATCACGCGCGTCTTGCCCATGCGCTTGGTGAGCAGCGCCTGGCCGAGCACGTTGTTGATCTTGTGGGAGCCGGTGTGGTTGAGGTCCTCGCGCTTGAGGAAGACCCGGGCGCCGCCCGCTTCCGCGGCGAACCGGGGGACCTCGGTGAGCTGCGAGGGTCGGCCGGTGTAGTGGACCAGCAGGTCTTCGAGCTCGCGCGCGAACTCGGGGTCGTGCTTGGCCTTGTCGTACTCGACGGCGACCTCGTCGACGGCGGCGACGAGGGCCTCCGGGATGAACTTGCCGCCGAACGCGCCGAAGTAGCCTTCGGCACTCGGGACTTGACCCTCGGGGTCGGGAATGAAGAACTCGCTGGGCATGCGTATACCTCACGGTGAGTGCGTGAAAAAAGACACTGTTCGCCGTGGGGGCGGGGATATGTTCGTCGGCTGCGGGCCGTCAGTGGCCGGTCGCGCCCTCGCGGCGGTAGCCGCACATCAAATACAGCCCCGCGCCCCTGAAGGGGCGCTGCCATCGGCGGCCGTTGACCTGCCCGGGTTCGTCACCGATGACGTAACGCACGCGACGGCCGTGCACCCTGCGGGCGGGCGCGCGGCAGCCACGGGGGCGGCAGCCGCGCGCGAGGCGGGCGTACCGGTCCGTGGTGGCCGTCGTGAGGTTCATCGGGGGAAGCCTATCGAACGATCAGCTGCGGCCGTGGCGCAGTGCCGGGTGTTCGCCCGCTGCGACCAGGTCGGCGACGGCCGTCTTCGGGTCGCGTCCCGTCACCAGGGACTCGCCGACCAGGACCGCGTCGGCGCCGGCGTTGGCGTAGGCGATGAGGTCGTGCGGGCCCCGGACGCCGGACTCGGCGATCTTGACGATATGGGCCGGGATCTCGGGCGCGACGCGCTCGAAGGTGCCCCGGTCCACTTCGAGGGTCTTCAGGTTGCGCGCGTTGACGCCGATCACCTTCGCGCCCGCGTCGACCGCGCGCTCGACCTCGTCCTCGTCGTGGACCTCGACGAGCGGGGTCAGGCCGATGGAGACGGCGCGCTCGATCAGCGACTCCAGGGCCGACTGTTCGAGGGCGGCCACGATCAGCAGGGCGAGGTCGGCGCCGTACGCGCGGGCCTCCCACAGCTGGTACGAGGTGACGATGAAGTCCTTGCGCAGGACCGGGATGTCCACGCGGGCGCGGACGGCCTCCAGGTCGGCCAGCGAGCCGCCGAAGCGGCGCTGTTCGGTGAGGACGGAGATGACGGCCGCGCCGCCCGCCTCGTAGTCCGCGGCGAGGCCGGCCGGGTCGGCGATCGCGGCCAGCGCGCCCTTGGACGGGCTGGAGCGCTTGACCTCGCAGATGACCTTGACGCCGTCGCCGCGCAGTGCCGCGACCCCGTCCTTGGCCGCGGGCGCCTTCGCCGCGCGCTCCTTGAGCTCGTCGAGGCCGACGCGCGCCTGCCGCTCCGCGAGGTCGGCACGGACTCCGTCGATGATCTCGTCGAGCACACTCACGCGAGCGGCCCCCTTCCAGCTGAGAGACGGGTGACAGTTCCAGCGACCAGCGAAAAAGGTGGTCACTGCGATGGTATCCGGAGGAAGGCGAAGGCCTCACATCCGGTTGACGGCGGTCCCAGTACCTGGACGTCCGCCTGTTGATCAAGGGTGTAGCCAGCCACCGACCGGCAGGTTCCGGACAACCGTGAAGACCAGTAGCAACGCGCCCGCCGCCCAGAGCTGCACCGAGGTGAGGTCGACGCGCATCGGCCGGCCACGGGCCACGCGGACCACCCAGACGGTCCAAAGAGCCGCGAAGCCCAGATAGGCCAGGACGGCGAGCGCGTTGTCCTGGAGGGCGGCCTGGAAGTCGCCGTGCACGACGGCGTGCGCGCTGCGCAGGCCGCCGCAGCCGGGGCAGTACAGGCCCGTGTAGCGCAGCAGGGGGCAGGCGGGATAGTGGCCGGGCTCGTTGGGGTCGACGGCTCCGACGTAGGCGAAGGCCCCGGCGACGGCCGCGAGGATCCCGGCGGGCACGGCCAGTCGTCCGACGGTCGTAGACGTCACCCTCTGGCGGTCGGCGTTCACGCCTCGCATTGTGCCCCGTGGCTGCGCCACGCGCGCGTGAGGGGCGGCCGGTTGCGCACCGGCCGCCCCTCATCAAGTCGCGGGAGACTCAGCCCTCGACGCTCGCCGGCTCACGGGTCGCGGTGGGCGCCGCGACCCGGTGCACCGGGTGCGCGGTCCGCTGCTGGCCGAGGCCCGCCGCGCGCATCGCCATGCCGACGACGCCGGCGAGAGCCACGATCGCCATGCCGGCCCAGAAGCCGAGCGGCTCGGCCATCACCATGAACGCGCCCGCGACGCAGAACCCGACGATCGCGATGGTGACACCGGTCCAGGCGGCCGGGGTGTGTCCGTGGCTACTGCCCGCCATGTGTTGCTCCTCAGTGCTGTCTCTGTGTCCGTCCGAGCCGGACGCTCATCGTCCATTGTCCCGTACGCGCACGCGTAACGGACGCGGGGGTGGTCATCGGTTGCGTCTGATTCACCACATCGAGAACCGGCTCCGAAGTGGTCGGAAGGGGTCGGGAGGGGGCGGGAGGGGTCGGGAGAGGCGGTCAGGCCGGATCCGCGCCCGTCGGGTCCTCGCCGCGGTCCAGGGCCTTCCACATGTCCTCGGGGCGGTCGGGGTCGACGGGCCGGGCGGTGCGCCGGGGGCGCGGGGCGCCGTCGCGCTCGTAGCGGCCGGACATGGCGGGCCACAGCCGGCCGTAGCGCAGGGCGAGCAGGCCGGCCAGGAGGATCAGGGCGCCGCCCACGGCCGCGGCGTACGGCCAGGCGGTGTGGGTGAAGGAGGCGACGGTGGCCGTGGTGTCGCCGGAGGCCTTGGCGGCCTGTTCGTCGAGGGCGGCGCCGTCGGTGGCGCCGAGCAGCGCGGCGGTCATGATCCCGGCGCCGGAGAGCGCGAGCAGGGCGGAGACGGCGAGGCGTCCGGCCCTGCGGACGGCGAAGACGGCGACGAGCGCGGCGAGGCCCACTATGGCGAGCGCCGCGGGCACGCCCGTGACGTCGCTGCCGGTGGCGGTCAGCGGGAAGGCGCCGCCGGCGACCGTCGCCGTGCCCTCCGACCATTGCTGCCGGGTGGACAGCAGGGCCACGGCCGCGCCCAGCGCGCCGCCCAGCAGGGCGACGGCGAGACTCAGACGGCCCGACCGGGCGGAGGCGGCTTCGGAACGGGGGTGCGGAACAGCAGCAGTCACGTACCCCACTATCGCCTGAAGCCCGGGCGAACCGTCACCCGGGGTTCACGTGATACGCGCCCCACTGTCCGGACGGCGGTTATCCGGCGAGCCGGTTTGCGGTGTGGACCGCGCGCAGTACGGCCGCCGCCTTGTTGCGGCACTCCTGGTCCTCGGCGACCGGATCGGAGTCGGCGACGATGCCCGCGCCGGCCTGGACGTAGGCGGTGCCGTCGCGCAGCAGGGCCGTGCGGATGGCGATGGCGGTGTCGGAGTCGCCCGCGAAGTCCAGGTAGCCCACGCAGCCGCCGTACAGGCCGCGGCGGGAGGGCTCCAGTTCGTCGATGATCTGCATGGCGCGCGGCTTGGGGGCGCCGGAGAGGGTGCCGGCCGGGAAGCAGGCGGTGAGGACGTCGAACGCGGTGCGGCCGGTCGCGACCTTGCCGGTGACCGTGGAGACGATGTGCATCACGTGCGAGTACCGCTCGATGGACATGAAGTCGACGACCTCGACCGAGCCCGGTTCGCAGACCCGGCCCAGGTCGTTGCGGCCCAGGTCGACGAGCATGAGGTGCTCGGCGCGTTCCTTGGGGTCGGCGAGCAGTTCGTCGGCGAGGGCCTGGTCCTCCTGCGGGGTGGCCCCCCGGTGCCGGGTGCCGGCGATGGGGTGGACCAGGGCATGGCCGTCCTCGACCTTGACCAGGGCCTCCGGGGAGGAGCCGACGACGTCGAAGCCCTCGAAGCGGAACAGGTACATGTACGGGGAGGGATTGGTGGCGCGCAGCACCCGGTACACGTCCAGCGCGCTCGCCGTGCACGCCGTCTCGAAGCGCTGGGAGGGGACGACCTGGAAGGCCTCGCCCGCGCGGATGCGCTCCTTGACGTCCTCGACGGCTGCCTGGAAGTCGGGGCCGCCCCAGCGGGCGGTGTACTCGGGGAGCTCGGAGGGCGGCAGGACGGCGGGCGGCTGGGCGACCGGGCGGGCGAGGTCGGCCTCCATGGCGTCGAGGCGGGCCGTCGCGTCCGCGTAGGACTCGTCCACGCCCGTGTCGAGGTCGTTGTGGTTGATCGCGTTGGCGATCAGCAGGACGGAGCCCTCCCAGTGGTCCATGACGGCGAGGTCGCTGGTCAGGAGCATGGTCAGCTCGGGGAGCCGCAGGTCGTCCCGCTCGCCGGGGCCGATCTTCTCCAGGCGGCGGACGATGTCGTAGCCGAGGTAGCCGACCATGCCGCCGGTGAAGGGCGGCATACCCTCCTGGTGGGGGGTGTGCAGGGCCTCGATGGTGGCGCGCAGCGCGGCGAGCGGGTCGCCGTCGACGGGGACGCCGACGGGCGGGGTGCCGAGCCAGTGGGCCTGTCCGTCGAGCGCGGTGAGGGTGGCCGAGCTGCGGACGCCCACGAAGGAGTACCGGGACCAGGAGCGGCCGTTCTCCGCGGACTCCAGCAGGAAGGTGCCGGTGCGTTCGGCGGCGAGCTTGCGGTAGAGCGCGACCGGGGTGTCACCGTCGGCGAGGAGCTTGCGGGTGACCGGGATGACCCGGCGGTCGGTGGCCAGCTTGCGGAACGTCTCGAGGTCCATGGCGGCTGACCTTACTGATCCGAGGCGGGTACGCCGGAATCGACGCCGCCGGCGTCGTCCGCGTCCTTCAGGAGCACATCGGCGTCGAAGCAGGTGCGGGCGCCGGTGTGGCAGGCGGCGCCGACCTGGTCGACCTTGACGAGCACGGTGTCGGCGTCGCAGTCGAGGGCGACGGACTTGACCCACTGGAAGTGGCCGGAGGTGTCGCCCTTGACCCAGTACTCCCGGCGGCTGCGCGACCAGTAGGTGCAACGGCCGGTGGTGAGCGTGCGGTGCAGCGCCTCGTCGTCCATCCAGCCGAGCATGAGCACCTCGCCGGTGTCGTACTGCTGGGCGATGGCGGGGACGAGCCCGTCGGCGCTGCGCCTGAGGCGCGCGGCGATCTCGGGGTCGAGGGTGCTGGGCTGGGGCGTGCTGGTCATGCCTGCCATTGTGCCGCGCGCCACTGACAGTGACGGGCTGTGTCCACTGGTTGGTCGGGCGACGGGTGGGCGGACCTGGTACGTGGTCGTAGGCTGACTCCATGTCGACTTTCGCCAAGCGTGAACGGCTTCTGCTCGCCGACCTCTTGGAAACCGCGGGTCCCGAGGCGCCGACCCTCTGCGAGGGCTGGCAGACCCGGGATCTGGCGGCGCACGTGGTGGTGCGCGAGCGCCGTCCGGACGCTGCCGGCGGGATCCTGATCAAGCAGCTCGCGTCCCGCCTGGACAAGGTGATGGAGGAGTTCGCCGCCAAGCCGTACGAGGAGCTGCTCCAGCTGATCCGCACGGGTCCGCCGCGCTTCTCCCCCTTCCAGCTCAAGCAGCTCGACGAGGTGTCGAACACGATCGAGTTCTACGTCCACACCGAGGACGTCCGCCGTGCCCAGCCCGACTGGACGCCGCGCGAGCTCGACCCGGTGTTCCAGGACGCGCTGTGGTCCCGGCTGGAGCGCACCGCGCGCCTGATGGGCCGCGGAGCCGCGACGGGCCTGGTCCTGCGCCGCGCGGACGGCCGCACGGCGGTCGCCAACCGGGGCACGCCGGTGGTGACGGCGACCGGGGAGCCGTCGGAGCTGCTGCTGTTCCTGTACGGCCGGCAGAGCGTCGCCAAGGTGGAGCTGGACGGCGAGCAGGACGCGATCACCAAGCTGTCGGCCGGCAAGCAGCTCGGGATCTGAGCGGGCGGCTCAGCGGGGAAGTTCGGCCCGGCGCAGCTGCCCTGAGGCCAGAGCGACGACGGCGCTCAGTCCGCACACCGCGGCACAGCCCGCGAACACCGGTCCGGTGCCCCATGCCTCGACGGCCCGGCCGACCACCGGGAAGGTGAGGGGCGCGAGGCCGAAGCCGACCAGGGTGGAGACCGAGGTGACGCGGCCGAGGTAGGCGGGACCCGTGTGGGCCTGGAGCAGCGCCCCGGTGAGGGCCCCGGCCAGTCCGGCGAGCAGCCCGATGGCGAGGGCCACGGCGGCCGCCCCGGCGACGGTCGGCACGCGCGCGAGGGCGCCGATCGCGACGGCGCCGGCCAGGCTGGTGAGCGCTGTCACGAGGCCGGCGCGCGGCACCCGGCCGCGCCAGGCGAGCAACGACGAGGCCGCTCCGGCCCCGACGCCGAACCCGGCGAGCACCAGCCCCATGCCGGAGGCGCCCCAGCCGCGCTGCTGCGCAAGCAGGGTCAGGCCGATGTTCATGGGTCCGACGAATCCGAGGTCGGCGAGGGCGGCGAAGAGCACCAGGGGGCGCAGGACGGGGTCGCGTCCGATGTGGCGCAGCCCGTCGCGCAGTTCGGCCAGGGCGCCGACGCGGGTGTTCGTGTCGTCCGGCGGCAGTGGTCCGACCCGCACGGCCCGCAGCGCCGGGAGGGACGCGCCGATCAGCAGGGCGGCGAGCCCGAAGGCCCCCGCGGTGCCGCCCAGGGCGATGCCCAGGCCGCCGAGCGGAGCGCCGAGCACGTTGGCGAGCCGGACGGCGAGGCCGCGCATGCCCTGTACCCGGGCGAGCTGTCCGGGGCCGGTGATCCGGGCGGGCAGGGCGCCGGCGGCGGGCAGGAAGACGGCGTCGACGATCCCGAAGACGACGGCCACCGTGCCCAGCGTCCACAGCCCGGGGCCGGTCGCGAGGAGCAGCACGGCCGCCGTGAGGGCCAGCAGGCAGCGCACGCCGGTGCTGCCCACGACGACCCGACGGGGCCCGTAGCGGTCGGCGATCACTCCCCCGCCCAGCATCAGCAGGGCGCGCGGCACGGCGCTGACGGCGGTGACGAGCCCGGCCTGGGCGGGGCTGCCGGCCTGGACGGCGGCCCAGGACAGGGCGAGGTAGTAGACGTTGTCACCGACCGAGGACGACAGGTATCCCCCGAGCCAGCGCAGGACATTGGGATCGCGGTGGGCGTCGCGCTCGGCTACGCGCGCGTGCTCGGTGAGCGTGCGGGGCGCGGACATGGGCCCTCTCAGAATCGGAACGGGAAGCCGTACGTGTGCACCGCGACGTTCTCGCGGCCCTCGGTGTCGCCCGCCGCCTCGGCGGCCTTGCCGCGCTCCTCGTACTTGCGGACGACGGCGTACATGTCCTTGGAGAGCGTGGCGAGTTCCTCGGCGGTGAGTCGGAGCAGCCACTCGGAGGAGTCGGACGCTGTCTTCCACGCGTCGCTCCAGTGGGCCCGCTCGTCGAGGTGGCGGCGGTACATCTCGGTGCGCTGGTCGAAGAAGAGGCGGCTCGCCGCGGTGTGCGCGGCGGCCTTCTCCGGTGCGTCCCGGAAATCCGCGTCATGGATGGCGATGCCGTCGGAGGAGGGCTGCCACCAGCGCTCACGGCCGTCCGTGCTCTGGGCCTCGGCCTCCTCGATCAGACCGTGCTCGGCGAGCTTGCGCAGGTGGTAGCTGACCAGCGAGACGGCCTCGTCGACCTGGTCGGCGAGCTGGGACGCGGTCGCCCTGCGGGCGAGGGTCAGGCACCGGTACAGCTGCGCCCGCAGGGGGTGGGCGATCGCCTTGAGCGTGCCCACGTCCTTGATGCTGCGGTCTCTCTCACGGTCGGTCACAACCCTCACCGTAGATGCGAAAGAAAACTTGCGCAATACAAGTTGCGCAACTTTCCTTTTGCATCTGCCCACGAGTAAGCCCCGCCCACCAGGTGGACGGGGCTTACAGGCTCACCGCACGGGGTGTCCGGCGCCCCGCAGCGCGTCCTTCACCTGACCGATCCGCAGGTCGCCGAAGTGGAACACCGACGCCGCCAGGACCGCGTCCGCGCCCGCCTCGACGGCCGGCGGGAAGTCGGCG
Source organism: Streptomyces sp. NPDC001858 (assembly GCF_053594615.1). Classification (NCBI taxonomy): domain Bacteria; kingdom Bacillati; phylum Actinomycetota; class Actinomycetes; order Kitasatosporales; family Streptomycetaceae; genus Streptomyces; species Streptomyces sp. NPDC001858. The sequence goes on along the minus strand of NZ_JBSFEV010000026.1, from coordinate 59,094 downwards.
AGCCGGCCGGCGCCGCCGGAGGCGATGACCGGGACCGTCACATGCCCCCGCACCGCGGCGATCATCTCCAGGTCGTAGCCGTCCTTCGTGCCGTCCGCGTCCATCGAGTTGAGCAGGATCTCGCCCGCGCCCAGCTCGGCCGCCCGGTGCGCCCACTCGACGGCGTCGATGCCGGTGCCCTTGCGGCCGCCGTGCGTCGTCACCTCGAAGCTGCCCGACGCGGTGCGCCGGGCGTCCACCGACAGCACCAGGACCTGGCTGCCGAACCGCTCGGCGATCTCCTTGATCAGCTCGGGTCGGGCGATGGCCGCGGTGTTCACGCCCACCTTGTCGGCGCCCGCCCGCAGCAGCTTGTCGACATCCTCGGGAGCGCGCACCCCGCCGCCGACGGTCAGCGGGATGAAGACCTGCTCGGCGGTGCGGCGCACCACGTCGTAGGTCGTCTCGCGGTTGCCCGACGAGGCGGTGATGTCCAGGAACGTCAGCTCGTCGGCGCCCTCGGCGTCGTAGACCTTGGCCATCTCGACGGGGTCGCCCGCGTCGCGCAGGTTCTGGAAGTTGACGCCCTTGACGACCCGGCCGTTGTCCACGTCCAGGCAGGGAATGACTCGTACGGCCAGGCTCATGGTGCGGACTCCCCTCGGAACGCCTCCACCTCGACCTCGACGACCAGACTCGGGTCCACGAGGCCGGAGACGATGATCATGGACGCGGCGGGCCGGACGGCGTCGAACAGCTCCTTGTGCGCGCGTCCGACCTCGTCCACGTCCCGGGCGTGGGTGAGGTACATGCGCGTGCGCACGACGTCGTCGCTGCCGAGGCCCAGCCGCCCCAGTGCCGCGAACGCGACGTTGAAGGCGTTGACCGTCTGCTCGTAGGGGCCGCCGCCGGCGATCTGGCCGTCCACTATGGAGGTGCAGCCGGAGACCAGCACCAGGCCGTTCGGCAGCTCGACCGCGCGGGAGTAGCCGAAGGCGTCCTCCCAGGGCGCGCCGGTGGCGACGCGTCGCAGCTCGCTCACTCGGCCACCGCCTCCAGGGCCTCTTCCAGGGTGAACGCCTTCGCGTAGAGCGCCTTGCCGACGATGGCGCCCTCGACGCCGAGCGGCACCAGCTCGGCGATGGCGCGGAGGTCGTCGAGGGAGGACACGCCGCCCGAGGCCACGACCGGCCGGTCCGTCGCCGCGCACACGGTGCGCAGCAGCTCCAGGTTGGGGCCCTGCAGCGTGCCGTCCTTGGCGATGTCGGTGACGACGTAGCGGGCGCAGCCCTCGCCGTTGAGCCGCTCCAGCGTCTCGTAGAGGTCGCCGCCGTCCCGGGTCCAGCCGCGGCCGCGCAGGGTCGTGCCCCGGACGTCCAGGCCGACCGCGATCTTGTCGCCGTGCTCGGCGATGACCTTGGCGACCCAGTCGGGCGTCTCCAGAGCGGCGGTGCCGAGGTTCACGCGCGTGCAGCCGGTGGCGAGGGCGGCGGCCAGGGTGTCGTCGTCGCGGATGCCGCCGGACAGCTCCACCTTGATGTCCATCGCCTTCGCGACCTCGGCGATCAGCGCCCGGTTGTCGCCGGTGCCGAACGCGGCGTCCAGGTCGACCAGGTGCAGCCACTCGGCGCCCGAGCGCTGCCAGGCGAGGGCGGCCTCGAGCGGGGAGCCGTAGGAGGTCTCGGTCCCGGACTCGCCGTGCACGAGCCGGACGGCCTGGCCGTCGCGGACGTCGACGGCGGGGAGGAGTTCGAGCTTGCTCACAGTGTTCCGATCCAGTTGGTGAGGAGCTGGGCTCCGGCGTCGCCGGACTTCTCGGGGTGGAACTGCGTGGCCCACAGGGCGCCGTTCTCCACGGCGGCCACGAACGGCTTGCCGTGCGTGGACCAGGTCACCTTGGGGGCGCGGATGGCCGGGTTCAGCACTTCCAGGGACCAGTCGTGGACGGCGTAGGAGTGCACGAAGTAGAAGCGCGCGTCCGCGTCCAGTCCGGCGAAGAGCTCGGAGCCCTCCGGCGCGTCCACGGTGTTCCAGCCCATGTGGGGCACGATGTCGGCCTGGAGCGGGCCGACCGTGCCGGGCCATTCGTCCAGGCCCTCGGTCTCCACGCCGTGCTCGATGCCGCGCGCGAACAGGATCTGCATGCCGACGCAGATGCCCATCACCGGACGCCCGCCGGACAGCCGCCGGTCGATGATCCAGTCGCCGCGCGCCTCCCTCAGGCCCTTCATGCAGGCGGCGAAGGCGCCGACGCCCGGCACCAGCAGCCCGTCGGCGTTCATGGCCGTGTCGAAGTCCCGCGTGATCTCGACGTCGGCCCCGGCGCGGGCGAGGGCGCGCTCGGCGGAGCGGACGTTGCCGAAGCCGTAGTCGAAGACGACGACCTTCTTGGGTGCGGTGCTTTTGCTCAATTCCACACCTCCAGCCTCATCACGCCGGCGACGAGACACATCGTCGCGCCGATCGAGAGCAGCACGATCAGGTTCTTCGGCATCTCCTGCTTGACGAAGGAGTAGATGCCGCCGGCCAGGAAGAGGCCGACGACGATCAGGATGGTCGACAGTCCGGTCATGGCTTAGAGCGCGCCCTTCGTGGAGGGGAGGATGCCGGCCGCGCGCGGGTCGCGCTCGGAGGCGTAGCGCAGGGCTCGGGCCAGCGCCTTGAACTGGCACTCCACGATGTGGTGCGCGTTGCGCCCATAGGGCACGTGCACGTGCAGCGCGATCTGCGCCTGGGCGACGAAGGACTCCAGGATGTGCCGGGTCATCGTGGTGTCGTACTCGCCGATCATCGGCGCGATGTTCTCGGGCTCGGTGTGCACGAGGTACGGGCGGCCGGAGAGGTCGACGGTGACCTGGGCGAGGGACTCGTCCAGCGGGACCGTGCAGTTGCCGAAGCGGTAGATGCCCACCTTGTCGCCGAGGGCCTGCTTGAAGGCGGCGCCCAGCGCGAGGGCGGTGTCCTCGATGGTGTGGTGGGAGTCGATGTGCAGATCGCCGTCGGTCTTGACGGTCAGGTCGAACAGACCGTGCCGGCCGAGCTGGTCGAGCATGTGGTCGTAGAAGCCGACGCCGGTCGACACATCGACCTTGCCGGCGCCGTCGAGGTTGATCTCGACGAGGACCGACGTCTCCTTCGTCGTGCGCTCTATGCGTCCTACGCGGCTCATGCGCTCTGCTCCTTCTTGACTTCACGGACCGCGTCCAGGAACGCGTCGTTCTCTTCGGGGGTGCCGGCGGTGACCCGCAGCCAGCCCGGCACGCCGTTGTCCCGGACCAGGACGCCCCGGTCGAGGATCTGCCGCCAGACCGCGTGGGCGTCCTCGAACCGCCCGAACTGTACGAAGTTGGCGTCCGACGCCGTGACCTCGTACCCGATCGCGAGCAGCTCGCTGACCAGCCGGTCCCGCTCCGACTTCAGCTGCTCGACGTACTTCAGCAGCGTGTCGGTGTGCTCCAGCGCGGCCAGGGCGGTCGCCTGGGTGACGGCCGAGAGGTGGTACGGCAGCCGGACGAGCTGGACGGCGTCCACCACCGCCGGGTGCGCGGCGAGGTAGCCGAGGCGCAGTCCCGCCGCGCCGAAGGCCTTCGACATCGTGCGCGAGACGACGAGATTCGGCCGACCTTCGAGCAGCGGCAGCAGCGAGTCGCCGTGGCTGAACTCGATGTACGCCTCGTCGACCACGACCATCGACGGCTTCGCGGCCTGGGCGGCCTCGTACAGCGCGAGGACCGTCTCGGCCGGGACGGCGGTGCCGGTGGGGTTGTTGGGGGTGGTGATGAAGACGACGTCCGGGCGGTGCTCGGCGATCGCCTGCTCGGCGGCCGCGAGGTCGATGGTGAAGTCCTCGTTGCGGGGGCCCGAGATCCAGCCGGTTCCGGTGCCGCGTGAGATGAGCGCGTGCATCGAGTACGACGGCTCGAAGCCGATCGCGCTGCGGCCCGGCCCGCCGAAGGTCTGCAGCAGCTGCTGGAGGACCTCGTTGGAGCCGTTGGCGGCCCACACATTGGCCGCGCCGACCTGGTACCCGGAGGTGTCGGTCAGGTATTGCGCGAGCCGGGTGCGCAGTTCCACGGCGTCCCGGTCGGGATAGCGGTTGAGGTTGCGGGCGGCCTCGCGCACCCGCTCGGCGATCCGCTCGACCAGCGCCTCGGGCAGCGGGTAGGGGTTCTCGTTCGTGTTCAGCCGTACCGGCACGTCCAGCTGGGGCGCGCCGTAGGGGGACTTGCCGCGCAGCTCGTCCCGTACGGGGAGGTCGTCGATTCCGAAATTCACTTGCTCGCCGGCACCTTCCACTCGAACCGGGCCTTGATCGCCGCGCCGTGCGCGGGCAGGTCCTCCGCCTCCGCCAGCGTCACCACGTGGTGCGCGACCTCGGCCAGCGCCTCGCGCGTGTAGTCGACGATGTGGATGCCCCGCAGGAAGGACTGCACGGACAGCCCGGAGGAGTGGCAGGCGCAGCCGCCGGTGGGCAGTACGTGGTTGGACCCGGCCGCGTAGTCGCCCAGGGACACCGGCGCCCAGGGCCCGATGAAGATCGCGCCCGCGTTCTTCACCCGGTCGGCGACGGCGGCGGCGTCGGCCGTCTGGATCTCCAGGTGCTCGGCGCCGTACGCGTCGACCACCTTGAGGCCCTCTTCCACGCCGTCGACCAGCACGATCGCCGACTGCCGGCCGGCCAGCGCCGGGAGGATCCGGTCCTCGACGTGCTTGGTGGCCGCGACCTGCGGCTGAAGCTCCTTCTCGACCGCGTCCGCCAGCTCGACGGAGTCGGTGACCAGGACTGCGGCGGCCAGCGGGTCGTGCTCGGCCTGGCTGATCAGGTCGGCGGCCACGTGCACCGGGTCGGCCGTGTCGTCGGCGAGGACCGCGATCTCGGTCGGGCCGGCCTCGGCGTCGATGCCGATCTTGCCGGTGAAGTAGCGCTTGGCCGCGGCGACCCAGATGTTGCCTGGGCCGGTGACCATGTTGGCGGGCGCGCAGGACTCGGTGCCGTACGCGAACATCGCGACGGCGGTGGCGCCGCCGGCCGCGTAGACCTCGTCGACGCCGAGCAGCGCGCAGGCCGCGAGGATCGTCGGGTGCGGAAGGCCGTCGAACTCGGCCTGTGCCGGGGAGGCGAGCGCGATGGACGCGACGCCGGCCTCCTGCGCGGGCACCACGTTCATGATCACGGAGGACGGGTACACCGACCGGCCGCCGGGCGCGTACAGCCCGACCCGCTCGACGGGCACCCACTTCTCGGTCACCGACCCGCCGGGCACGACCTGGGTCGTGTGCGTCGTACGGCGCTGCGCGCGGTGGACGAGACGGGCGCGGCGGATGGACTCCTCCAGGGCCGCGCGCACGGCCGGGTCGAGCTGCTCCAGCGCCTCGGTGATCGCCCGCGCCGGGACCCGGACGGATTCCAGCCGCACTCCGTCGAACCGCTCGGCGAAGTCGATCAGCGCCGCGTCGCCCCGATGATGCACGGCCTCGCAGATCGGACGCACCTTCTCCAGGGCGGCCGAGACGTCGAAGTCGGCTCGGGGCAGCAGGTCGCGCAGGGCGGGGCCCTCGGGGAGGGCGTCGCCGCGCAGATCGATTCGGGAGATCACGCGGTCAATTCTCTCAGACCGGATTCGGGCGTCGTCCGCGCGTATCAATGGCTGATACAGAACGTGGCCGGAACCCGGAAGACGACGTTCACCTCTAAGCAGGTCGGGCGAAGTCGGCAGCGGTTCGGCAGCACCCCTTTAGGGGCGCGAGGCGCTGACATATGCGGCTCCGCCGCGATGGGGGTCCCCCCGCTCGAGCGCAGCCGAGGGTGGGGGAACGACCGGCCACGACGGCGCCGCAGCGGAACGACGGCACCTCGCGGCACGTCCAGCGGAGCGCTTAGCGTTCGGGGGCCGCCCGGCGGGCATGAACAGCCGTGCGAAACCGGTGAGCGACGAAGAGGGTGAACAGCGTGACGGAGGGGGCGGGCAACCCTACGGGAGACGGCACGGGGGAGCTGCCGGACGACCTGACCGCCGCCGAGGCCGGCATGTGGCAGGCCTTCCGCAACGGCAGCGTGTACGACCTGAGCAGCGGGGACACGGTCGTCGACGATCCGCACGGCGGGCATCCGTGGGGCGCGGCGCGGACCGTGCGGGCCCGGATCGTGGCCTGGCTGCTGCTGGCCGGACCGCCCGCGCTGGCCGGCCGGGTGGCGTCCCTCAAGCTGTCCGGCGTGCAGATCAGCGGCACCCTGGACCTCGCGGGCGGCGCGGTGGTGCCGTACGTGGAGCTGAAGCGCTGCCGGTTCGAGCGCGAGGTGCTGGTGCCGGAGGCACGGTTCACGACCCTGCGGATGGTGGACTGCTCGGTGCCGCGCCTGGAGGCGGCCCGGGTGCACACCGAGGGCGATCTGCATCTGCCGCGCTGCCGCTTCCACAACGGCGTGCGGCTCACCGACGCGCACATCGGCACGGATCTGCTGCTCAACCAGGCGATCGTCTACCGAGACCGCACCGGCCGCTCGATCGCCGCCGACGGCCTGACGGTCGGCCAGGACCTCCAGGCCGAGCTGCTCGAATCGCACGGCGAGCTGAGTCTGCGCAGCGCCAAGATCGGCGTGTCGCTGAGCCTGCGCGGGGCGCGGCTGGCCAACCCGTACACGCGGCTCGCGCTGAACGCCCCGCAGCTGACCGTGGAGCGCTCGCTGTATCTGACCCCGGCGGGCGTCGGCGGCCAGGCGCTGAGCGGCACGACGCCCGCGCGCGGGACGCGCATCCAGCGCTTCGAGTGCCGGGGCGGGATACGCCTGGACGACGGCCGGTTCGGGGACGCCGTGGACCTGGAGCGGGCCCGGTTCACCTTCACGGACGACCAGGAGCTGTCGCTGCGCCGGGTGCAGACGTCCGAGCTGCGCTTTCTCGGGGAGCCGCCGGGGCGCGGCAAGGTCGTGCTGTCCGGGGCCCGGGTGATCAACCTCGTGGACCGGGCGAGCGCCTGGCCGGCCCCCGGCAATCTGCACATGGGCGGCTTCGTGTACGAGAACCTGGTGCCGCAGGGCCCGTTCCCGCTGGCCGAGCGGTTGCGCTGGGTGGCCGCGGCGACCGCCGAGTACGCCCCGGAGCCGTACGAGCGGCTGGCGGCCGTGCTGCGGGCCGGCGGGGAGGACGAGGACGCCCGCGAGGTGCTGCTGGCCAAACAGCGCCGCCGCCGCGAGACGCTGCCGCCGGCCGCGAAGCTCCTGGGGTATGTGCAGGACTGGACGGTCGCGTACGGCTACCGGCCGGGCCGGGCGGCGGTGTGGATGGCGGTGCTGTGGGCGGCGAGCTCGCTGGCGTTCGCGCACGCCGCGCATCCGCCGGTCGACGGCGGCGACGGACAACCGCCCTGGAACCCGGCCCTGTTCGCCCTCGACCTGCTGCTGCCGGTCATCGACCTGGGACAGGTCGGCCAGTGGCAGTTGCACGGCGGCTGGCAGTGGCTGTCCACGGCGCTGATCCTGCTCGGCTGGATCCTGGCGACGACGGTGGCGGCGGGGGCGACGCGGCTGCTGCGCCGGGGGTGACGGGCCCTGCCGCCCGCGGCGGGGGGGCGAGCCTGCTACGCCGAGCCGAGGACCGGCGTGCCTGCCCTCACGCAATCAGCACACGATCAGCGCACATCCGCCCCACGTCACCCCACCAGAAGTCGTTGAACGATCACCTTTTTACTGTCCCTTGACCGTGGGTCGTACAACTTTCCGCAGGTTGCGTGAAGGCTCTGGCGCAATCTGAAGCTGCGGCTTTTCAATGGCGACACCATGGCTCTGCTGCCCCCGTTCATCCGCACCCCCCGGGCCTCCCGGGCGGCACGGAACGCCGCGCCCCACAGCACCGCCGCCGGGCTCCCCGCCGACGACGAGGTGCTCCTCGACGTGCCCGACGAACGTCTCGGCCCCGTGCTCGTCGCCGCCGGCCTCGGCGCCTACGCGCCCGCCGCCGAGCTGATGGCCGAGACCCGGGAACAAGCCCAGTGGGAGTACCGCGACCGGTACGCGACCCGGCTCGCGTCCTTCGCGCTCTCCCGTTCGGAGTGGTTCGAGGACTGGCGTGCCGCCGCCCCGCGCGACCCCGACGTGCTGCTCGTCTCCGCCCAGCTCGCGGTGGACCGCGCCTGGCGCTCGCCGGCCCGCGCGGAACTGCTGCGCGAGGTGAGCCCGCTGATCACGGCCGCCGCGCAGAGCGACGTCCGCGACCCCGTGCCGTGGCGCATCGCCCTGGACCACGCGCGCGGCGCCCGGGCCGGGCACAAGTACTTCGGCGAGCTGTGGGCGGCCGCGGTCCGCCGCGCCCCGCACCACTACGGCTGCCATGTGGCCGCCAAGCGCTATCTGGCCGCGTCCTGGCACGGCTCCCACCGCGAGTGCTTCGACTTCGCCGACCGGGCCGCCCAGGACGCGCCCGCCGGCTCCCTCGTCCAGGCGCTGCCCGCCCGAGCGGCCTTCTCCTACCTGACCGACGGCTGCGGCCCCGACGTGCCGCGCGAGCGGCTGGACGCGGCCGCCGACCGCGCCATCGCGCTCTCCGTGCGCTTCCCCGGCCTCGACCCCTGGCCGGCCGAGATCCGCAACCTGCTGACCTACGTCCTGGCCCGTCTGGACCGCCGCGACGAAGCCCTCGCGCAGCTGCGCCTGATCGGCCCGTACGCCACGTCGTTCCCCTGGGACCGGCTCTCGGACGACCCGCTCGGCCACTTCCTGGCGGTACGCGAGGAACTGGCCTCGGGGCCTTCCGGGCAGCCTCCCCGGCATCCAGGGAATGGGCACGGCGGACGAGCCCGCCCGCCGGACCACTAGGCTTCTGCGTCGTGACCACCGTCCGCCTGCCGCTCTTCCCCCTGAACTCGGTGTTGTTCCCGGGACTCGTGCTCCCGCTCAACGTCTTCGAGGAGCGTTATCGCGCCATGATGCGCGACCTGTTGAAGACTCCCGAGGACGAATCGCGCCGGTTCGCCGTCGTCGCCATCCGCGACGGCCACGAGGTGGCGCCCAGCGCGCAGGGCCTGCCCGACCAGACCGCCGTGCCCGAGCGCGGCCCCGCGGCCGGCTTCGGCGACGACCCGGTCAAGGCCTTCCACGGCGTCGGCTGTGTGGCCGACGCGGCGACGATCCGCGAGCGCGCCGACGGCACGTTCGAGGTGCTGGCCACCGGCACGACCCGCGTCAAGCTGCTGTCGGTGGACGCCTCGGGCCCCTTCCTGACCGCTGAGCTCCAGGAGCTGCCGGAGGACCCGGGCGACGAGGCGGGCGCCCTCGCCGAGGGCGTGCTGCGGGCCTTCCGCCAGTACCAGAAGCGCCTGGCGGGCGCCCGCGAACGCTCCCTGGCCACCGGCGCGGAGCTCCCGGACGACCCGTCGGTGGTGTCGTACCTGGTGGCGGCCGCGATGATGCTGGACACCCCCACCAAGCAGCGCTTCCTCCAGGCCCCCGACACGGCCTCCCGGCTGCGGGACGAACTGACGCTCCTGCGCGCGGAGACGGCGATCATCCGCAATCTGCCCTCGCTGCCCGCGGCGGACCTGACCCGCGGCCCGACGAGTCTCAACTGAAGGTCGAGCATCGAGCATGGCGAAGAAGCAACGGCAGCAGTCCGGGGGCACCCCCGCGACGGTGGCCCTGACGGCGGCGGGCGTGGAGTTCACGGTCCACGCCTACGACCACGACCCGAGCCACCCGTCCTACGGCGAGGAGGCGGCCGAGGCGATGGGCGTCTCCCCCGACCGCGTCTTCAAGACCCTGGTGGCGGACGTGGACGGCGCCCTGACGGTGGCGGTGGTCCCGGTGGCCGGCTCCCTGGACCTCAAGGCCCTGGCCTCGGCGGTCGGCGGCAAACGGGCCGCGATGGCCGACCCGGCCCTGGCCGAACGCACCACGGGCTATGTCCGGGGCGGGATCTCACCGCTGGGCCAGCGCAAGAGGCTCCCCACCGTGCTGGACGCCTCGGCGACGACCCACGCGACGATCTGCGTCTCGGCGGGCCGAAGAGGCCTGGAAGTGGAACTCTCCCCGACCGCCTTGGCGACGCTCACGGCAGCGGTGCTGTCACCGATCGCCCGCGGCTGAGTTCGCTCCGCCCGACAGGGGGTCTCACCCCAGGGGCGGCCCGTACCCGTCCTTGGGCGCGGTGCCCTGCATCGCGTACGGATCGGGATCCCGGGGGCCGAACAACGACGTGAGCCCCAGATGCATCAACAGGGCGGCCAGCGGCCACGCGAGCAGGGCCCCCTTCGCGGCCAGCTTCAGCGGCGCCGAGAACGTGACCCCCTTGCCCGCCGACTGCGCATGCGCGATCACATCGGAGTCGGGCCCGAGCCACACCCCGAGCCGCCAGGCCAGCAGCGATCCCAGGAACCCGCCGAGCGCGAGCGCGACCACGGCCGGCACTCCACCGCGCCGCCGCCAGAGGAACACCGCCACCGCGCTCACGGCGCCGCACGCGAGGGCCAGCAGCGTGAACGTCCCGTCCACCCCGATCGCCTGCTCGCCCTCGGTGTCCTTGAAGTAGACGACCCAGTCGCCCTCCACCACATCGCCGACGAGCGGCACCTTCGGCGCCAGCCACACCCACAGCAGCCCGAGCACCACCCCGACGAGCGTGACGGCCACCGTGATCACGGCGGCTTCCCGCAGTTCGGTCTTCATCCCGGGCCCGTCCTGTCCGTACGAGACGTCGTGGGGCGCGGCGGCCACCCCCGCGTACCCCCCGGACGACGGCGCCGGAGCCGACGACGGCGGCCAGGCCCCCTGCGGAGACGGTTCGTGCGGCGGTGGCGGCGGAGTCAGCGGTGCGGTCACCCTGACATCGTGCCAGGCCCGGCTGTGCGGCGCGTCACCGGACGGCGGCCCGGCGGTACGCCCAGGTGGCGACGGCCAGCGACACCACGCCGACACCCGCGCAGACGGCGAGGTCGCCCAGCACGAACGCCCAGTCGGGGCTGGCCCGGAAGGTCCGCGCGAACGCCTCGACGCCGTAGGTGGACGGCAGCAGATCACGGGCGAAGCGCACCACCTCCGGCATCCGGTCCGGCGGCAGCACGCCCAGCAGCAGCGCGGCGGACATACCGAGCTGCCCCAGCACGGTGGCCAGCTCCGGCCGCGGCGCGAGCAGTCCGAAGGCCGCGCCGAGCCCGGACAGCGCGGCGCCCGCCAGCGGAATGACGAGGGCGAGCACCCACAGATGCGTCAGCGGCAGCCCGAACAGCACGCAGCCGAACACCGCGGTCACCAGGGTCCCCGGCACGGTGAACGAGGCGTACGCCCCCGCCGCGCCCAGCACCACGGCCGCGGGCGGCACCGGCAGCGTCGCGTAGTGGTCGAGCCCTCCGCTGGCCCGCAGCTGCCCGAAGTACTGCGCGAGCAGGTTCAGCGCGACGAAGGCGACGACGAGGACGGCGGACCCGGCCACCACGGCCTCCGCCTCGCGCCCGCCGTCCACGACGCCCCGCATCATGATCAGGATGCCGACCGACTGAAAGGTCGCCACGAACAGCAGCGGGATACGGGCCACCCGCGCGCGGGACAGCTGGGCGCGGTAGACGGCCACGAGCGACGGCCACAGCCGCGCGCGGGGCGCCAGCTCGGCGGCGGGGCGGCGGACCGGCTCCGTCACGGTCCGGGCGGCCCCCGGCAGAACCTCGGCGGGTACGACACTCACGTGGCGCTGCTCCTCTTCCCTACGGTTCTCATACCGTCCCATACGGCCCCGGCGGCCCGCCCACTCACCTCGGCGCCTCTCGGTCCCGCCGCTCGTGCCCGGATCATCGTCGCGATCATCGCCCCACCCGTCGCTCCGCTCACGCCCGCACCAGCCCCTGCCGTGCCGCCCCGCCCAGCGCCAGGTAGACGTCCTCCAGGCTCGGCGTGGCCAGGGTGAAGTCGTCCAGGGCGGCGAAGGCGGCGCCGCCGGTCACGGTGGCGACGATCGCCCGCGCCTCGTCCGGGGCCAGCCGCAGCGTCCAGCGGCGGCCGGACTCCACCGCCCGCTCGCGCAGCGCGGCGACCTCGGGCACGTCCAGCGGCGCGCGCTCGCGCCACACCAGCTCGACCCGCACCTCGCCGGCGACCTGCTCCTTGAGCCCGGTGGGGGTGTCGCAGGCGATGACCCGGCCCTGTTCGAGGACGGCCACCCGGTCGAGGACGGTCTCGGCCTCGATGACGTTGTGGGTGACGAGCAGCACGGTGGTGCCGCGTTCGGCGCGCCGTCGGTCCACGGCGGCCCACACGGCCCGCCGCGCCACCGGGTCCATGCCGGTCGTCGGCTCGTCCAGCACCAGCAGGGGCCGCTCCCCCACCAGCACGGCGGCGAAGCAGGCCAGCCGCCGCTGCCCGCCGGACAGCTTGCGCAGCGCCCGTCCGGCGAGCGGGGTGAGGCCGAGCTCGTCGAGCACCTCGTCCCGCTCCCGGCGCGCCGCGCGGACGTCGAGGCCGCGCAGTCTGCCGGTGGTCTCGGCGGCGAGGGAGACGGTGAGTTCGTCGAGGGCGGAGGACTCCTGCCCCAGGTAGGCGAGAATGCGCGCCGCCCGCTCGGGGTGGCGCACGATGTCGTGCCCGAGGATCTCCACGCTGCCCGAGTCGGGCCGCATCAGACCGGTCATCTGGCGTACGAGGGTGGTCTTGCCCGCGCCGTTCGGCCCGAGCAGACCGAAGATCTCACCGCCCCGAATGTCCAGCCGTACGCCGTCGGTGGCCCGGACCTCGGGTGTCGCGGGAGTGCCGCGCCGGCCGCGGACCGCCGGATACGACTTGGTCAGCCCGCGTACGGCACACACGACCTCGTCCCGGTGCCGCATTGCCGGTGCCACGCGCGTACTCACAAAGGACGAGACTACGGGGTCCGGGACCCCCGCTCGCCGTCGGGGGCGCTCCCGAAGCCCGGTTCAGTCCGCGGCCGGAGCGTGTTCGGCGGCCGTCCGCACATCGATCTCGCGCCAGAAACCCGCCCGGATGGCGTACCGGTCGTGCTCGTCGATCTGGTCGTCCTTGTGCGCGAGCAGTCCGAAGCGGGCCGCGTAGCGGAGCAGCTCGCCGTCGATGCGGTGCGGGATCCGCGGGTACATGCCGGACAGCTTCTGCAGATGGCCCTGGTCGCCGAGGCGGCCCATCCACCGGCGCGCGAAGACCTGGCCCACCTCGTAGGGGTCCCCGCCGACGGTCGTGATGTCCTCCTCGCGGTCGGCCCACCGCTGCTCCGCCGTGGTGACCTGGGCGAGCGTCGGCATCGAGGCGACCTCGGAGGGCTCGGGGGCGACCCCGGGGCGGTCGACCCAGCCCTTGTCGGAGGACCAGCGCAGGGTCGCCGTGGTGGGGTGCTGGACGGCCTGGGCGCCGGGCGCGCGCAGGGCGGCCAGGTCCTTGGGGGTCGGGACGCCCTTGGGGGCGGGGACGCGCTCCTGCGCGCCGTTCTGCGCGGCGGCGGCGGAGGCGTGCTCGGCCTCCTCGGCGGTCCGCTCGGCGGCGGGGGCGAGCCCGGAGTCGGGCAGCGGCGCGGAGAGGATCGCGGCGATCTCGGGCCGGGGCACCGGCGGCGGCGCGCAGATCCCGCCGAGGTCTTTCGCGCGGACGGCCTTGGTGATCCAGGTGCGGTCCAGGACGCGTCGTTCGTCGGCCTCGGCGACGAGGTCCTCGGACTGGTTGTAGTCGCCGTCGGCGGCCTGGACGGCCCACAGGTGGACGGCGACGCCGTGCTCCTTGGCGGCCATCATGCCGGGCAGCAGATCGCCGTCGCCGGTGACGAGGACGACGTCGGAGCAGGCGCGGTTGCGGGCCAGCTCGGTCAGCTCGGCGTGCATCGCGGCGTCGACGCCCTTCTGCGCCCAGCGGCCGTCACTGCGGGTCAGCGCGCCGAGGCGGACCGTGACCCGGGGCATCACGCGCAGCCTGCGGTGTTCGGGCTGGGGGACGCGGTCCGGGGCGCCGTCGAACCAGTAGATGCGCAGCAGCGGCCGTTCCGTCTCGGACTCGGCCTGTTCGCGCAGGCCCTGGACGAGAGCGGCGTGATCGACGGTGATCCGGGATCGCGAGGGCTCTCCGGCGAGGAGACTTGCGGCGGCCCCCAGCAGATACCCGGCGTCCACCAGGACGATGCAGCGGTCCACACGACTCACCCTCTTTCCGGGAGGTTTGCTTCGGGCTTCCTTCGAGTCTGCCCGACCACGCGGAGGTTAACGGCCCGAACTCGATCTTCGGCGTGGCGTTTCGGGAGGTTGCGCTCCGACAACCCCTGTTACAGACGGTAATTATCCAAAATGCGCTGTAAGTCAGCCTATGTGAATCTGGTCGCGGAGCTGGCCCCTCGATCCCCCACAGGAGGCAGATCACCATGGCCAAGAACAAGAAGCAGGAACGCAAACAGCCGCAGTCCGAGCGCGGTCAGCAGGCCGCGCAGCAGTCGTCGATGCAGGAGCAGGCCGAGCAGCGCATCTCCCAGGTGACGCCCGCCGATGTCGCCCGCAAGGGCCGGCAGAAGCGCTTCGGCCACAACTGACGTCCGCACTGCGGGCTGTTGCAGCCCAGGCACACCGAGGGGCGCATCCGATACCGGATGCGCCCCTCATGGTTCTCGGGTCCGTGCGGACTCAGCCCGCCAGGCAGGACGGGCCGAGCAGCACCTTCAGATCGCCGAACAGAGCGGGGTCGGGCTTGACCCGGTGCCGGTCGAGGCGCAGGACGGTGGTCTTCGTCGGGCCCTGGAGCCTGATGCGGACCTCGCTGTCGCCCCGGTGGTGGGTGAGGATCTCCCCGAGGCGGTTGATCATCGGCGGGGTGACCCGGGTGGCCGGGATGGTGAGGATCACGGGCGCGTTGGTGCCCGCGTTCGACAGGTCCGGGACCTGCATCTCCATCGCGACGAGCCGCGGCACGTCCTCGCGCTTGTCGAGGCGGCCCTTGACGAAGACCACGGCGTCCTCGACGAGTTGGGTCGACACGAGCTGGTAGGTCGCCGGGAAGAACATGCACTCCAGGGAGCCCGCGAGGTCCTCGACGGTGGCGATCGCCCAGGCATTGCCCTGCTTGGTCATCTTGCGCTGGAGACCGGAGATGATGCCGCCGATCGTCACCACCGCGCCGTCCGCGTGCTCGCCTCCGGTGAGCTGGGCGATGCCGGCGTCGGCCTTGTCGGACAGCACGTGCTCCAGGCCGAACAGCGGGTGGTCGGAGACGTAGAGGCCGAGCATCTCCCGCTCCTGGGCGAGCAGATACGTCTTCTCCCACTCGTCGGTGGTGAACTCGACGTCGAGTCCGAAGCCGGGCTCGCTGCTGTCCTCCTCGCCGCCGCCGAAGAGGTCGAACTGGCCCTCGGCCTCCTTGCGCTTGACCGCGACCACGTTGTCGATCATCGGCTCGAACTGCGCGGTGAGGCCCTTGCGGGTGTGCCCCAGGGTGTCGAACGCGCCCGCCTTGATCAGCGACTCCGTGGTGCGCTTGTTGCACGCGACCGCCTCGACCTTGTCGAGGTAGTCGGGGAACGAGCCGTACTTGCCCTTGGCCTTGCGGCTCCTGATGATCGACTCCACCACGTTCGTGCCGACGTTGCGCACCGCTTCGAGGCCGAAGAGGATCACGTCGTCGCCCTGCGCGGCGAAGTTGTGCACCGACTCGTTGACGTTCGGCGGGAGCACCTTGATGCCCATGCGACGGCATTCGTTGAGGTAGACGGCCGACTTGTCCTTGTCGTCCTTGACCGAGGTCAGCAGCCCGGCCATGTACTCGGCGGGGTGGTTCGCCTTGAGATAGGCGGTCCAGTACGAGACCAGGCCGTACGCGGCGGAGTGCGCCTTGTTGAAGGCGTAGCCGGCGAACGGGACCAGCACGTCCCACAGGGCCTGGATGGCCTCGTCGCTGTAGCCGTTCTTCTTCGCGCCGGCCTGGAAGATGGTGAAGTTCTTCGCCAGTTCGTCGGGCTTCTTCTTGCCCATCACGCGGCGCAGGATGTCGGCCTCGCCGAGCGAGTACCCGGCGATGATCTGGGCGGCCTTCTGCACCTGCTCCTGGTAGACGATCAGGCCGTAGGTGACGGCCAGGACCTCTTCCAGGGGCGCCTCCAGCTCCTTGTGGATCGGGGTGATCTCCTGGAGCTTGTTCTTGCGCAGCGCGTAGTTGGTGTGCGAGTCCATGCCCATCGGGCCCGGACGGTAGAGCGCGGAGACGGCGGAGATGTCTTCGAAGTTGTCGGGCTTCATCAGGCGCAGCAGCGAGCGCATGGGGCCGCCGTCGAACTGGAAGACGCCGAGGGTCTCACCGCGCTGGAGCAGTTCGAAGGTCGTCGGATCGTCGAGCGGCAGGGCCAGCAGGTCGAGGTCGATGCCCTTGTTGGACTTCACCATCTTGACGGCGTCGTCCATGATCGTCAGGTTGCGCAGGCCGAGGAAGTCCATCTTCAGCAGGCCGAGCGACTCGCACTGCGGGTAGTCCCACTGGGTGATGGTCACGCCGTCCGTGTGCCGCACCCAGATCGGGGCGTGGTCGACGATGGGCTCGCTGGACATGATCACGCCGGCCGCGTGCACGCCCATCTGCCGGACCAGGCCCTCGACGCCCTTGGCGGTGTCGATGACCTTCTTGACGTCCGGCTCGTTCTCGTACATCGAGCGGATCTCGCCGGCCTCGCTGTAGCGCGGGTGCGAGGGGTCGGTGATGCCGTTGAGGTCGATGCCCTTGCCGAGGACGTCGGCGGGCATCGCCTTGGTGAGGCGGTCGCCCATCGCGTACGGGTAGCCCAGCACGCGCGCGGAGTCCTTGATGGCGTTCTTCGCCTTGATCTTGCCGTAGGTGCCGATCATGGCGACCTTGTCGGCGCCGTACTTCTCGGTCACGTACCGGATCACCTCGACGCGCCTGCGCTCGTCGAAGTCGATGTCGACATCGGGCATGGAGACGCGCTCGGGGTTGAGGAACCGCTCGAAGATCAGGCCGTGCGGGATCGGGTCGAGGTCGGTGATGCCCATCGCGTAGGCGACGATCGAGCCGGCCGCGGAGCCTCGGCCGGGGCCGACCGCGATGCCGTTCTTCTTCGCCCACATGATGAAGTCGGCGACGACGAGGAAGTAGCCCGGGAACCCCATCTGGATGATGACGTCCATCTCGTACTCGACCTGCTTCTGGCGGTCCTCGGGGACGTTGCCGTTGAAGCGGCGGTTCATCCCGAGGCGGACCTCCTCCTTGAACCAGGTGACCTCGGTGAAGCCCTCGGGGATGTCGAACTTCGGCATGAGGTTCTTCGCCTCGAACATGCCGGTGGTGTCGATCTGCTCGGCCACCAGGAGGGTGTTGGCGCAGCCCTCCTGCCAGGCGTCCGAGGAGTCGACGGCGTACATCTCGTCCGTGGACTTCAGGTAGTAGCCGGTGCCGTCGAAGCGGAAGCGGTCCGGGTCGGAGAGGTTCTTGCCGGTCTGGATGCACAGCAGCGCGTCGTGCGCGGTCGCCTCGTGCGCGTACGTGTAGTGCGAGTCGTTCGTCACCAGCGGCGGGATGCCGAGCTTCTTGCCGATCTCCAGGAGGCCGTCGCGGACCCGGTGCTCGATCTCGATGCCGTGGTCCATCAGCTCCAGGAAGTAGCGGTCCTTGCCGAAGATGTCCTGGTACTCGGAGGCCGCCTTCAGCGCCTCGTCGAACTGGCCGAGGCGCAGCCGGGTCTGGAGCTCGCCGGAGGGGCAGCCGGTGGAGGCGATGAGCCCCTCCGACCACTGGGAGATGGTCTCCTTGTCCATCCGGGGCCACTTCTGCAGCCAGCCCTCGGCGTACGCGTCCGACGAGAGCCGGAAGAGGTTGTGCAGGCCCGTCGCGTTGGCCGCCCAGATCGTCTTGTGGGTGTAACCGCCGGAACCGGAGACGTCGTCGCGCTTCTGGTGCGGCTGGCCCCACTGGATCTTGCGCTTGTTGCGCCGCGACTCGGGGGCGACGTACGCCTCGATGCCGATGATCGGGGTGACTCCGGCCTTCTTCGCGGTGTGGAAGAAGTCGTACGCCCCGTGCAGGTTGCCGTGGTCGGACATCGCGATGTGGGTCATGCCCATCTCGTTGCACGCGTCGAACATGTCCTTCAGCCGCGCGGCACCGTCCAGCAGCGAGTACTGGGTGTGGACGTGCAGGTGCGTGAACGGCGGCTTTGACACGGCGTGGCCTCCATGGAAAACAATCGGCGACGGGCTGGCGGACAGTCCGGGGGTCAGCGTCGAAGTCTAAGCCTCGCCACTGACACATCAGGTGAACACTGCGGCGCGAAGCGCCTCGATGAGGGGTGGTGGCCGGGTGACGGGCGGGCCGCTTCACCGCGTACGTTCACCGGAGGGAAACGGGCACTCCCGCGTACCGTCGACCGTTGGAGACGGCAGAGACGCTGTCGTACATGCACTGCACCAGGAGGCACCCAGCGATGTCGGTTCCGCAGCTCAACGACGAGCACCGCGGCGAGGAGATCCTCGCCGTCTTCGACACCGCGTTCGGCGAGCTCCTGGCCGCCGACCCGGCCGCGTTCCGCGTGAAGTTCCGGAAGATGGCGGCCTCGGCGTTCGCGTTCTACCGGGGCACGGCGGGCCTCTTCTACCACGACCTGGACGCGGAGAAGCGGGGCGGCCCGTTCCTGGACGAGCGCACCTCGCGCGTGTGGATCCACGGCGACCTGCACGCGGAGAACTTCGGCACGTACATGGACGCCACGGGGCGGCTGATCTTCAACGTCAACGACTTCGACGAGGCCTACGTCGGCCCCTTCACCTGGGACCTCAAGCGGTTCTCCGCGTCCATCGCGCTCATCGGGTACGCGAAGGCGCTCAGCGACGAGCAGATCAGCGAGCTGGTCGAGGTGTACGCGGGCGCGTACCGCGAGCGCATCCACGCGCTGGCCACCGGCGCCAAGAGCGACGAGGTGCCGCCGTTCACCCTGGACACCGCCGAGGGCCCGCTGCTCGACGCGCTGCGCGACGCCCGCTCGCTGACCCGCTTCGGGCTGCTGGACTCGATGACCGAGATCCGCGACTTCGAGCGCCGCTTCGCGGCCGGCGGCGGCTCCATCGAGCTGGACGCGGCCACCCGCTACAAGGTCCTGGCCGCCTTCGACGGCTATCTGGAGACGCTGCCGGAGACCTCGCTGGCCCGCCCCGACTCCTACCGCGTGAAGGACGTCGTCGGCCGCCGCGGCATCGGCATCGGCTCGGCCGGGCTGCCGTCGTACAACATCCTCCTGGAGGGCCACAGCGACGCCCTGGAGAACGACGTCGTGATCTACATCAAGCAGGCCCAGACGCCGGCCGTCTCCCGGCACATCACCGACCCGGCGATCCGCGGCTACTTCCGGCACGAGGGCCACCGCACGGTGATCTCCCAGCGCGCCCTGCAGGCCCACGCCGACCCGTGGCTGGGCTGGACCGAGCTGAACGGCACGGGACAGCTCGTCGCCGAGGTCTCGCCCTACGCGGTCGACCTGGACTGGTCCGACATCGACGACCCCGACGAGATCGCGGGCGTCGTCGCCGACCTGGGCCGGTCCACGGCCACGATGCACGCGGCGGCGGACGACACCTCCGGCGAGTCCCTGGTCCCGTTCTCCACGGAGCGGGCCATCGACGCGGCGATCGCGGCCGACGAGGAGGGCTTCGCGCCGCTCCTGGTCGACTTCGCGCACTCCTACGGCGCCCGCGCGCGCGGCGACCACCAGATCTTCCTCGACCTCTTCCGCAACGGCCGGATCCCCGGCCTCTGACCACAGGCCTCCGAGAGGAGTCCTTCCACAACAGGTCGCTAACAGTCGGCGTTCTCACAGGCGACCTTTAGGGGTCTCTTACAGGAGCGCGTGACAGACTTCCTCCGCTATGGACATATCCGGGACCCGCCTCAGAGCCGCGCGCGCGGCGCTGTTCACGGCACTCGTCGTGACGCTCAGCACCGCGTCGCACGTGCTGCTGTCGCGGGCCCCGCTGCCGCTCAACACGGTGGCCGCCGTCGCGGCCGCCGTCTTCGCCCTCGCGTACGCCCTCGCGGGCCGCGAGCGCGGCTTCGGGCGGATCGCCGCCCTGCTGATCCCGCTGGAGCTGGCGGCCGACACCGTCTTCACGACCGGGCAGCACGTCTGCTACGGCCGGGCGGGCGGACCGGTCGCCGGCCCGCTGGCCTCGGTCGGCTGGGACGTGCTGTGCGGCGACGGCACGCCCGTCGGCACACCGCTCGCCCAGGTCACCGGCGCCGACACCGACCAGCTCGGCGGGGTCCTCGCGCACGCCGACCCGGCGACCGCCTGGCTGCTGCTGGGCGCGCACCTCTGCGTCGGCCTGATCGCCGCCGCCTGGCTGCGCCGGGGCGAGCGGGCGCTGGCCCAGCTGCTGCGCGCGGCGACCGCGACGACCTTCCGGCCGCTGCTGCTGGCCGTCGCCGCCGTGACCGTACGACGCGCCCCGGCCGTCCGCCGCCTGCCGCGCCCTGTGCGCCGTACGCCCACCGTCCGCGAGCGGATCCTCGTGCACTCCCTGGGACGGCGTGGACCGCCGTGCTCGGCCGCCACGGCCTGAACAGGCCGCCTGAGCACGTAGCACCCCCATCACCCAGTCCCCACACGAACTTCCGCGCACCCGTGTGCGCGTCCCCCTTTGGAGAACACCGACATGAGCAAGCGGAACAGCGCGGCGGCGAAGACGGCGGCCCGGGAGCGGCTGCGCATCGAGCGCGAGCGCGAGGCCAAGCGGGCCAAGGTCAGGCGGCAGATCATCGTCGCCTGCTCGGCGGTCGGCGTACTGGCCGTGGCCGGCGGCATAGGTTACGCGGTCGTCCAGGGCAACCAGCCGGACTACTGGGAGAAGGCCGCGGACGCCAAGCTGGTCGCGCCGGCCAACACCAGCGGCACGAACGGCACGACCGTCACCATGGGCAAGGCGAGCGCCAAGAAGACCCTCGTGATGTACGAGGACCCGCGCTGCCCGATCTGCGCCCAGTTCGAGCAGACCGTCGGCGCGACGGTGAAGAGCGACTACGACGCCGGCAAGTACAAGATCCAGTTCGTCGGCGCCACCTTCCTGGACCGCACCCTGACCGGCGAGGGCTCCAAGAACGCGCTCAGCGCCCTGGGCGCCGCGCTGAACGTCAGCCCCGAGGCGTTCCTGGAGTACAAGACCGCGCTCTACTCGGCGAAGTACCACCCCGAGGAGACCGACGACAAGTTCAAGGACGACTCCTACCTGATCAAGGTGGCGGACACGGTCGCGGCGCTGAAGGGCAACGCCAAGTTCCAGAGCGCCGTGAAGGACGGCACCTACGACAAGTGGGCGCTGGAGATGTCCAAGACCTTCGACAAGAGCGGGGTCTCGGGCACCCCGACCCTGAAGATGGACGGCAAGGCGCTGACCGACTCCGGCGGGCAGAACGCCCCGATGACGGTCGCCGACTTCACCACGGCGGTCGACGCGGCCCTCAAGGCCTGATCCGAAGCTCAAGGCCTGAGCCGAAGCGCAGAGCGTGATCTGAACCTCAAGGTCTGAGCCGAAGCTCTGACGAAGAGCGGGCGAACTTTTGGGAGTTCGCCCGCTCTTCGATCGTACTGGTCAGTAATCTGATCGCCCGTGACCAGTCGATACAGATCATCAGACAGCGCCGGCACCCCGGCAGAGCGTGCCGGCTCGCTGTCGCCGCGCCGCCGTACGGTCGTCAAAGCGGCCGCGGCCACCGCCGTGCTGGCCGGGCCGCTCGCCGCCGCGCTGCCCGCCCGCGCCGCCGGCGCGCCCGCCTTCCTGCACGGCCTCGCCTCCGGCGACCCGCTGCCCGACGGGGTCCTGCTGTGGACCCGGGTGACGCCCACCGCCGAGGCCACGCCCGGCTCCGGACTGGGCCCGGACACCGAGGTCAGCTGGGTCGTCGCCCGGGACAAGGCGCTGACGGACGTCGTCGCCAAGGGCTCCCTCACCGCCACCGCCGCGACCGACCACACCGTCAAGGCCGACCTGCGGGGCCTCGCTCCCGCCACCGACTACTACTTCCGCTTCTCGGCCGGGGGCGCCGACTCCCCGGTGGCGCGCACCCGCACCGCGCCCGCGGCGGACGCCGCCGTGCCGGGCCTGCGGTTCGGCGTGGTCTCCTGCGCCAACTGGGAGGCCGGCTACTTCTCCTCCTACCGCCACCTCGCGGCCCGCGGCGACCTGGACGCCTGGCTGCACCTCGGCGACTACATCTACGAGTACGGCACCGGCGAGTACGGCACCCGCGGGACCGTCGTCCGGCCGACCGCGCCCGCGCACGAGATCCTCACCCTCGCCGACTACCGCACCCGGCACGGCAAGTACAAGACGGACCCGGACCTACAGGCCCTGCACGCGAAGGCGCCGGTCGTCGCGATCTGGGACGACCACGAGCTCGCCAACGACACCTGGTCGGGCGGCGCGGAGAACCACACCGAGGGCACGGAGGGCGCCTGGACGGCCCGCCAGGCGGCCGCCAAGCAGGCCTACTTCGAGTGGATGCCGGTCCGCCCGGCGATCGCCGGCACCACCTACCGCCGGCTGCGCTTCGGCAAACTGGCCGACCTGTCCCTACTGGACCTGCGCTCGTTCCGCTCGCAGCAGGTCGCCGTCGGCAACGGCACCGTCGACGACCCGGAGCGGACGCTCACCGGGCGCGCCCAACTGGACTGGCTGAAGGCCGGGCTGAAGGCCTCCGACACCACCTGGCGGCTGGTCGGCAACTCGGTGATGATCTCCCCGTTCGCGATCGGCTCGCTCTCGGCGGACCTGTTCAAGCCGCTCGCCAAGCTGCTCGGCCTGCCGCAGGAGGGCATCGCCCTCAACACCGACCAGTGGGACGGCTACACCGACGACCGCCGCGAGCTCCTCGCCCATCTGCGCTCCCACGCCATCGGCAACACCGTCTTCCTGACCGGCGACATCCACATGGCGTGGGCCAACGACGTGCCGGTGGACGCGGGCACCTACCCCCTGTCGGCGTCGGCCGCCACGGAGTTCGTGGTCACCTCGGTGACCTCCGACAACCTGGACGACATCGTGAAGGTCCCCGAGGGCACCCTCACCGCGCTCGCCTCCCCGATCATCCGGGCCACCAACCGGCACGTCCACTTCGTCGACACCGACCGCCACGGCTACGGCGTCCTGGACATCACCGCCGAGCGCGCGCAGATGGACTACTACGTGCTGTCCGACCGCACCAGCGCCACCGCGACCTCCTCCTGGTCCCGCTCGTACCGCACGCGCAGCGGCACGCAGAAGGTGGAGCGCACGTACGACCCGGTGTAGCCGCCTGTCCCAGGGTTTCGCCGGTCACAGGGGTTCGCCCGTCACAAAGTTTCGCCCGTCACAAGGTTTCGAGGAAGCCGAGCGCCACCCGCCAGGTGGCCTCGGCGGCCTCCTCGTCGTAGTCGGGCAGGTCCGGGTCGGTGTACAGGTGCCCGGCGCCCGCGTACCGGTAGATCTCCACGTCGGCGCCCGCTCTGCCCATCTGGAGATACCAGGCGCTCAGCCAGTCGTCGGTCTCGAACGGGTCCGGCTCGGCGACGTGCAGCTGGACCGGCAGGCCGTCCACCGAGACGTTCGGCGCGAGGTCCGAGGTGCCGTGCAGGAGCAGCAGGCCGCGCGCCTTGGCGTCGCCGAGGGCGAGGGTCTGCGCGATCGACGCGCCCAGCGAGAACCCGGCGTACACCAGCCCCCGCTCCGAATAGGGCGCGGCGGCCAGGACGGCTCTCTTCAACAGCTCGTCCTTGCCGATCTTCTCGTTGTGCGCCATGCCCTCCTCGACCGTGTCGAAGGTGCGCCCCTCGAAGAGGTCCGGGGTCCACACCTCGTGGCCCGCGGCGCGCAGCCGGTCCGCCGCCGCGCGCACGGCGGGCCGCAGGCCGTAGGTCGAGTGAAAGAGCATGATGTTCATGCGCCCATGGTGCCAGCCGGCACTGACAACGCCCTGCGCACGGTTCTGCACGGAAGACACATGTTCAAGCCCCCTCGCGCCCGGTTACGTTCCAGGGCATGGAGAACCTGCTCCGCCCCGTGATCGTGGTCGGCGGCTCGGTCGTTGTGACGCTGCTCATCGGCTGGGCCACCGACCTGCTGCTGCGCAAGGCCGACGCCCGGCACGGCCAGGCGTCCCTGTGGGGCCGGCTGCGTCGCGCCCGGATCCCCTACCAGCTGGTGCTGTGCGCGGCGCTGCTGAGAGGCTCGTACGACCAGGCCCAGCTCCTCCAGGACCACCGGGTCGGCGTCGGCAGGCTGCTCACCCTGGTGCTGATCGGATCGGCCGCCTGGCTGGCGATCGGGATCGCCGGGGCGGTCGTGGAGACGTCGTACTCGCGCTACGCGCGCGGCCAGAGCGATCCGGCCCGGGTGCGGCGGGTGCGGACCCAGGTGTCGCTGATCGTGCGGGTGGTGTCGGCCGTCGTCGGCATGGTCGCGGTGGCCGCGATGCTGCTGACGTTCCCCGCCATGCGGGCGGCGGGCGCCTCGCTGCTGGCCTCGGCCGGGATCCTCGGCATCGTCGCCGGCGTCGCCGCCCAGTCGACGCTCGCGAACCTCTTCGCCGGCCTGCAGATCGCGTTCGGCGACATGGTGCGCATCGGCGACACGGTCGTGGTGGACGGCGAGTGGGGCACCGTCGAGGAGATCACCCTGACCTTCCTGACCGTGCGGACCTGGGACGAGCGCCGCATCACCATGCCGGTGTCGTACTTCACCTCGAAGCCCTTCGAGAACTGGTCGCGCGGCACCCCGCAGATGACCGGCATCGTCTACTGGCACGTCGACCACGCCGCGCCGGTGGAAGCGATGCGCGAGCGGCTGCGCGACATCCTGCGCGAGTGCCCGGCCTGGGACGGCCGCGCCTGCGGCCTGGACGTCACGGACACCACCCCGAACACCATGGAGGTGCGGGCGCTGGTCACGGCGAAGGACGCGGACGACATCTGGAAGGTGCGGGTCACGGTCCGCGAGCAGATGATCCGCTGGCTGTCGAAGGAGCACCCGTACGCGCTCCCGAGGGTCAACACCGCGGACGCGGCCCTGCCCCCGGGCCGCGTCCCGGGCCAAGCCCAGTCCCCGTCCTCGTCTCCGTCCCCGTCTCCGTCCTCGTCGTCCGCCGCCCCCGACGGCGCGCCCCGCCGCGCCCACGAGCCGCCGCCGGCGGGCCGCTGAGCGTCAGTTGCCCCGCTCCGCGCCGCCGTTGACCTGGATCACCTGTGAGGTGACGTGCCCGGCGCCCGGGGAGGCCAGCCAGTGCAGCGTGGCGGCGATGTCCCCGGGGGTCCCGGCCCGCCCGGTCAGGGTCTCGCCGACGAGCCGCTCGCGCCGCGCGGGATCGATGGCCTCCCCGAAGAATCCGGTGTCCTCGACATACCCGGGGGCGACGACGTTCACGGTGACGCCCCGCGGCCCCAGCTCCCGGGCGAGATCACGGGCGTACGGGTGCAACGCGGCCTTGGCGCCGCCGTACGCCCCGCTGCCGGACCCCCGGTAGGCGGCGATGGAGCCGACGAACAGGATCCGGCCGCCGGGCGAGGCGAGCCGGTCCTTCAGGGCCTCGGTGAGCAGGGCCGCGGAGAGGGTGTTGCTGCGGAAGTTGACCGTCCAGTCGTGCGCGACCCGGTCGAGCGGATCCTCGCTGTCGCTCGGGGGCTCCAGATGGCCCGCGCCCCCGGCACTGTGGACGAGCACGTCGACGGTCCCGAGCTCCTCCCGGACGAACCGGGCGACCCCCCGCACCGCTTCCGGCTCGCTCAGGTCGGCGGCGTAGGCCAGCGCCCCGTCCACCCCGGCCCTCGCCAACACCTCCGCCCGCCGCCCGAGGAGCAGCACCCGGTCCCCGTCCGCCGCGAAGGCGTGCGCCGCGGCCAGCCCGATCCCCGTACCGCCACCACTGATCACCACATTGCGTGCCATGCCCCGAACGTAACCCGAGGCGTCGGCGGAGCCCACCGCGGTTTACGAGACCGCCATGAAAGCCGGCTCAGCGCAGGCTGCGCACGTCCAGATGGCGCAGCACCCGGTCCACGATCTCCGGATCGGCGCCCGGCTCGCTGCGCGCCGCGACCACCTCGTGGCGGGCCGCGCTGAGCATCTCCGCCTGGATGCGGCGCACCCGCTTCAGTCTGCGCACGCGGTGCTCGTGCCCCTCCAGCCGCTCGTCCTCCGCGACGTCCGGGCTGATCCGCAGCCCGATGTCGAAGGCCCTGCGCAGCATCTCCCCGGAGAGCTCCTCCGACAGGTCCTCCTGGGCCTCGATCTCCCGCAGCCGGCGCTTCGCCGCCTTCGCCGCCCGCACCGCCAGTTCCTTCTCGAACGCCTTCTCCCGGTCGGTGTCCGCCTGCACGCCGAGCCGCTTCACCAGCCACGGCAGGGTCAGTCCCTGGAGGACCAGCGTCGCCATGATCACGCCGAAGGCGATGAAGACGATCTCGTTCCGGTCGGGAAAGGGCGCGCCGTCCTCGGTCTTCAGCGGAATGGCCAGCGCCAACGCCACCGAGGCCACCCCGCGCATCCCGGCCCACCACATGACGACGGTCTCCCGCCAGTTCGTCGGAATGTCCTCGAGGTGGTCCTTCCTGGCGTGCAGCTGTTGTGTCAGCCAGGTGGCCGGCAGCAGCCACAGCAGCCGTACGACGACGACCACGGCCACGATCACCGCCGCCCAGCCGAGCATCTCCGTCCACCGCCCGGACGCCGTCCGGATCGCGATGTGCAGCTCCAGGCCGATCAGTCCGAACGCGACGCCCGTGACCAGCGTGTCGATGATGTCCCAGAAGGTGTGACCGGCCAGTCGGGTCAGCACGTCGTCGGGGTCGGTGGCGTACTCGGCGAGGAACAGCGCGGTGGTCAGGACGGCCAGCACGCCCGACCCGTGGAACTCCTCCGCCAGCACGTAGGAGGCGTACGGCACCAGGAGGGTCAGGCCGATCTGCAGCGTCGTGTCCCCGAGGACGTCCAGCAGCTTGTTCGCGCCCCAGCCGAGCACCACGCCCACGGCCAGCGCCACCACGGCGGACAGCACGAGGTCGAGCCCGGCCTGCCACGGCGAGAACGAGCCGCTCACCGCCGCCGCGATCGCGACGTGGTAGAGCACGATGGCCGTCACGTCGTTGAAGAGCCCCTCGCCCTCCAGGATGGACACCAGCCGGCGGGGCAGCCCCAGCTGTCCGGCCACGGCGGTGGCGGCCACCGGGTCGGGCGGCGCCACGAGCGCCCCCAGCGCGACGGCCGCGGCGACCGGCAGCCCCGGCACGATCGCATGGGCCACGGCGGCCACAGAGACCGTCGTCACGAACACCAGCGCCACGGCGAGCAGGAAGATCGGCCGCACGTTGGACGCGAACTGCCGCCACGAAGTGCGCCGCACCGCCGCGTACAGCAACGGCGGCAGCAGGAGCGGCAGGATCAGGTCCGGCGGGATCTCCACATTGGGCACGAAGTCGAGCACCGCGAGGACGATGCCGAGCAGCGTCATCAGCACCGGCGCGGGCAGCCCCAGCCGGTCCCCGACCGGGACGCTCACGACGGCCCCGAGCAACAGGACGAACAGCAGGGCCAACTGGTCCACGGTCAGCGCTCCGGGTCTGGACGATCAAGGACATCCGGACCTCCAGCGTCGCACGCGGCGCAGTCGGCTAGAGAGAACGCCGCATGGACCTGTGCGGAATACCAGCGTCCGGGAACTCCGGCCCGTACGCCTCGTACCCGAGCCGCTCGTAGAAGCCCAGCGCGTGCGTCTGCGCGTGCAGATCGACGGCCGCGAGGCCACGCGCGCGTGCCGCCTCCTCGATCGCCCGCACCAGCGCCGCCCCGACGCCCAGTCCGCGCGCCTCGCGCGTCACGGCGAGCCGCCCCAGCGAGCCCACCGACGGATCGCCGTCGGTCCTGGCCGCGGCCGCCTCGCCGAACAGCAGCCGCCCGGTCCCGAGCGGCGCGCCGTCCTCGCGGACCGCCAGCACGTGCACCGCGCCGGCGTCGTGCGCGTCGTACTCCAGGTCCTCGGGCACGCCCTGCTCGCCGACGAAGACCTCCTTGCGCACCGCGAAGCAGGCCTCCCGGTCGGCGAGGTCGTCGGCGACGCGCACCGTGTACGCGCGCGTGCCGCCCGTCCGACTCGTGCCGCTCATCCGTAGGTCTCCTCGCGGACCTGGTCCAGGGCCTGCTGCAGGTCCTCGGGGTACTCGCTGGCGAACTCCGCCCACTGTCCGTCCCCGGGGTGCTCGAAGCCCAGCCGCACGGCGTGCAGCCACTGCCGGGTCAGCCGCAGCCGCTTGGCCAGCGTCGGGTCCGCGCCGTAGGTGAGGTCGCCGACGCAGGGGTGGCGGTGGGCGGCCATGTGGACGCGGATCTGGTGGGTGCGGCCGGTCTCCAGCTTCACGTCCAGCAGCGAGGCCGCGCGGAAGGCCTCGATCAGGTCGTAGTGCGTGACCGACGGCTTGCCCTCGGCCGTGACCGCCCACTTGTAGTCGTGCTGGGGGTGCCGGCCGATGGGCGCGTCGATGGTGCCGCTGGTCGGGTCGGGGTGGCCCTGCACGAGCGTGTGGTAGCGCTTGTCGACCGTGCGCTCCTTGAACTGGCGCTTCAGCGACGTGTACGCCCGCTCCGACTTGGCGACGACCATCAGCCCGGACGTGCCCACGTCAAGCCGGTGCACGATGCCCTGGCGCTCGGCCGCGCCGGAGGTCGAGATGCGGTAGCCGGCCGCGGCCAGCCCGCCGATGACGGTGGGGCCGCTCCAGCCGGGCGACGGGTGCGCGGCCACGCCGACCGGCTTGACGATCACGACGATGTCGTCGTCGTCGTGCACGATCTCCATTCCCTCGACCGGTTCGGCGACGATTCTCACGGGCGCCGGGGCCTGCGGCATCTCGACCTCCAGCCAGGCCCCGCCGCTCACCCGCTCGGACTTTCCGACCACCGAGCCGTCGACCGAGACCTTCCCCGCCGCGGCGAGCTCCGCGGCCTTGGTGCGGGAGAAGCCGAACATGCGGGAGATGGCGGCGTCTACGCGCTCGCCCTCCAGGCCGTCCGGCACGGGCAGGGTACGGATCTCGGGAATCGTGCTCACCCGTCGAGTATGCCGGACGGCTCCGACACGCCCGTCCACCCGCCCGTCCAGCCGTCCGCCCGCCCGTCCAGCCGTCCGTCCAGCCGTCAGCCCGCCCGTCCAGCCGTCAGCCCGGCCGTCGGCCCGCCGGCTCACGGGCCCTCAGTCCTTGTGGACGGTCCCGTCCGGGTCCAGTCCCCTGAAGGACAGCAGCACGATCAGGATGCCGCCGCAGACGATCGCCGAGTCCGCGAGGTTGAAGACCGCGAAGTGCTTGGGCGCGATGAAGTCCACGACCGCACCCTCGAAGACGCCCGGCGCACGGAAGATCCGGTCCGTGAGGTTGCCCAGCGCGCCGCCCAGCAGCAGCCCCAGCGCGATCGCCCAGGGCAGGCTGTAGAGCTTGCGGGCCAGCCGGGCGATCACCACGATCACGGCCGAGGCGATCACCGTGAAGATGATGGTGAAGGCCTCCCCGAAGCCGAAGGCCGCGCCCGCGTTGCGGATGGCCTCGAACCTCAGCCAGTCCCCGATGATCTCGATCGGCTCGTGGTGCTCCAGCTTGGCGACCACGATCATCTTGCTGACCAGGTCGAGCACGTACGCGAACGCCGCCACGGTGAACAGCACGGCGATACGGCGCTTGCCCTTGGGCCGTGCCCCGTCGCTCTCCCGCCCGCCCGCGCGGGACGACTCCCCGGACGACTCCTCCGGCTCGGAACCCGCCCCTGGGGTGTCCGGCGTACCGATGACGCGCTCCGCCTCTGCCACGTAAGTCCCTCAACCTAGGTACCTGACTGAGGACGAGGGTACGGCACACTCCCCGGCCGCCAGGAGATCAGTACCGGCGCTCCTGCTTCTGCTTGCACTCGACGCACAGCGTGGCCCGCGGGAAGGCCTGCATCCGGGCCTTGCCGATGGCGTTGCCGCAGTTCTCGCACAGCCCGTAGGTGCCCGCGTCCAGCCGCTCCAGGGCGTGCTCGGTCTGGATCAGCATCTCGCGCGCGTTGGCGGCCAGCGCCAGCTCGTGCTCGCGCGTGATGTTCTTGGTGCCGGTGTCGGCCTGGTCGTCGCCTGCGCCGTCCCCCGAGTCCCGCATCAGGCCGACCAGAGCCGTCTCGGACGAGGCCAGCTCCGCCCGCAGCCGCTCCATCTCGGAACTCAGCTGGGCGCGGGCCTCCTCGACCTCCTCCGGCGTCCACGGCTCCTCGCCGGGGCGCACCGCGAGCTCGCCCGGCTCCGCCGCGGCGAGGCGTGCCTTGGGGACGGCGGACTTCGCCGCCGTGGCCGTACCCGGAGTCTTCTTCGCAACCACTGATCGGGCTCCCGTCTGCTCCGCGGCCGAGGCCGCGCCCACCTTCTTGGCCGTGTTCTTCCTGCCCGCACCCGTAGCGGCCACGCCCTTGCCACCGGCGACCTTCGCGGCCGCCGCCTTCCGGCCGGTGG
The DNA here is from genome assembly GCF_053594615.1 of Streptomyces sp. NPDC001858. Taxonomy (NCBI): domain Bacteria; kingdom Bacillati; phylum Actinomycetota; class Actinomycetes; order Kitasatosporales; family Streptomycetaceae; genus Streptomyces; species Streptomyces sp. NPDC001858. The sequence goes on along the minus strand of NZ_JBSFEV010000026.1, from coordinate 28,670 downwards.
CCTTCGCGGCCGCCGCCTTCTTCCCGGCCGCCTTCTTCGCAGCCGCATCCTTGACGGCCGTCTTCTTCGCGACGGCCTCCTTGGCGCCTGCCTTCTCGGCGCCGCCCGCCTTCTGCGCGACCGGCTCCTTGTCGACGGTCTCCTTGACGACGGTCTTCCTGGCGACCGCCGTCTCCTCGCTCGCCTGCTCCTCGCCTGCCCTTTTCGCCGCAGTCTTCGTCGCAGCCGCCTTCTTCGCCGCGGCCTTCTTCACGGCGGTCTTCTTGCCCGTGGCCGCCTTCTCGGCCTTGGCCCGCTTTCCCGGGTTCCCGGCCGTCGTTTCCCTGGCCGCGCCGCCGGAGGCACTCGTGGACCTGCCGGACGCCGACTGCTGTACGGCGGTCTTCTTCGCCACCATGGCCGCGGCCCCTTCACATATTGTGATCTTGCACGCGAATCGTGCTGGGACGATAAATCGACTTGGGGCCCGCGGCAACGGGGCACACCGCCCGATTCGCCCGCCTCGCGCACGCGACGCGGCAAGCCTGCATCCGTTGTGCCCAGCTCCCCGCCGGGTAATCCGCCGGGCCGGACGTCCCGGAATGCGAACGCGCGTACCTCCGCATCCAACCACCATTCGGGTCATCTCGACCCCTGCCGCCCGCCCCGCCCGGAGGCCCCGAAAACCGGTCGGCCGCCGTCGCCCCGGAGCCTTACACTGGGCGCAGCGAAAAGCATGGATGGGGACGAGTAGCGGCGCACGCAGCCCAGAGCGACCCGGGGACGGTGGAAGCCCGGGGGCCGGCACGACGCGAAGATCACCCCGGAGCCGCCGGAAGAAGACCCGCCGAGGGTTGGTAGAACCGGCATCGCGACCCCAATGAGGGGGCTCACCGGCGCGCAGGGCGCACCGGAGGGCCAAGGAGGGTGGTACCGCGGGAGCGCGCCGCAGAAGGCGTAGACAGGCAACACGGCTCTCGTCCCTCCGACGGAAGGCAGTACGTCCGCCGGAGGAAGATCGATGACGCAGTACCGCCAGGTGCCCGCCCAGGTCGACCTGCCCGCCCTCGAGCACGCCGTGCTCGACTTCTGGCGCGAGCAGAAGATCTTTGCCAAGAGCCTGGAGCAGTCCGAGGGCCGCCCCGAATGGGTGTTCTACGAGGGTCCGCCCACCGCCAACGGCATGCCGGGCGCCCACCACATCGAGGCACGCGTCTTCAAGGACGTCTTCCCCCGCTTCCGCACCATGCGCGGCTACCACGTGGCCCGCAAGGCCGGCTGGGACTGCCACGGCCTGCCGGTGGAGCTCGCGGTGGAGAAGGAGCTCGGCTTCTCCGGCAAGCAGGACATCGAGGCGTACGGCATCGCCGAGTTCAACGCCAAGTGCCGCGAGTCCGTGACCCGGCACACCGACGCCTTCACCGACCTGACGACCCGCATGGGCTACTGGGTCGACCTCGACGACGCGTACCGGACCATGGACCCGGAGTACGTCGAGTCCGTCTGGTGGTCGCTCAAGGAGATCTTCGACAAGGGCCTGCTGGTCCAGGACCACCGCGTCGCCCCCTGGTGCCCCCGCTGCGGCACCGGCCTCTCCGACCACGAGCTGGCGCAGGGCTACGAGACGGTCGTCGACCCTTCCGTGTACGTCCGTTTCCCGCTCACCTCCGGTCCGCTCGCCGGCGAAGCCGCCCTGGTCGTCTGGACGACGACCCCCTGGACGCTGGTCTCCAACACGGCCGTGGCCGCGCACCCCGAGGTCACCTACGTCGTCGCGACCGACGGCGAGGAGAAGCTCGTCGTGGCCGAGCCGCTGGTCGCCAAGGCGCTCGGCGAGGGCTGGGAGACCACCGGTCAGAGCTTCACCGGCGCCGAAATGGAGCGTTGGTCGTATCAACGTCCGTTCGAGCTGGTCGAGTTCCCGGCGGAGGTGAAAACCCACTACGTGGTGAACGCCGAGTACGTCACGACCGAGGACGGCACCGGTCTGGTCCACCAGTCCCCGGCCTTCGGCGAGGACGACCTCAGGGTCTGCCGCGCCTACGGTCTGCCGGTCGTCAACCCGGTCCGCCCCGACGGCACCTTCGAGGAATCCGTCCCCATGGTCGGCGGCGTCTTCTTCAAGAAGGCGGACGAAAAGCTCACCGAGGACCTCCAGCAGCGCGGGCTCCTGTTCAAGCACATCCCGTACGAGCACAGCTACCCGCACTGCTGGCGCTGCCACACCGCGCTGCTCTACTACGCGCAGCCGTCCTGGTACATCCGCACGACGGCCGTCAAGGACCGCCTCCTCCAGGAGAACGAGAAGACCAACTGGTTCCCGGACACGGTCAAGCACGGCCGCTTCGGCGACTGGCTGAACAACAACATCGACTGGGCGCTCTCCCGCAGCCGCTACTGGGGCACCCCGCTGCCGATCTGGCGCTGCGAGGACGACCACCTCACGGTCGTCGGCTCGCGCGCGGAGCTCACCGCGCTGACCGGCGAGGACCAGTCCGAGCTGGACCCGCACCGGCCCTACGTCGACGCCGTCGTCTTCGACTGCCCGCAGGAAGGCTGCGGAAAGACGGCCACGCGCGTGCCGGAGGTCATCGACGCCTGGTACGACTCGGGTTCGATGCCGTTCGCGCAGTGGGGCTACCCGTACAAGAACAAGGACCTGTTCGAGTCCCGCTACCCGGCGCAGTTCATCTCCGAGGCCATCGACCAGACCCGCGGCTGGTTCTACACGCTGATGGCCGTCGGCACGCTGGTCTTCGACAAGTCGTCCTACGAGAACGTCGTCTGTCTCGGTCACATCCTCGCCGAGGACGGCCGCAAGATGTCCAAGCACCTGGGCAACACCCTGGATCCGATCCCGCTGATGGACCGGCACGGCGCCGACGCCGTCCGCTGGTTCATGGCGGCCGGCGGCTCCCCCTGGGCGGCCCGCCGGGTGGGCCACGGCACCATCCAGGAGGTCGTCCGCAAGACGCTCCTCACGTACTGGAACACCGTCGCCTTCCAGGCCCTGTACGCGCGCACCTCCGACTGGGCGCCGAGCGAGGCCGACCCGGCCCCGGCCGACCGCCCGGTCCTGGACCGCTGGCTGCTCTCCGAGCTCCACGCGCTCACCGACCAGGTGACGCAGGCCCTGGAGGCGTACGACACCCAGCGCGCCGGCAAGCTGCTCTCGGCGTTCGTGGACGACCTGTCCAACTGGTACGTCCGCCGCTCCCGGCGCCGCTTCTGGCAGGGCGACAAGGCCGCGCTGCGCACCCTGCACGAGGTCGTCGAGACGGTCACCAAGCTGATGGCCCCGCTGACCCCGTTCATCACCGAGCGGGTCTGGCAGGACCTCGTCGTGCCGGTCACCCCGGGCGCCCCGGACTCCGTCCACCTGGCGGCGTGGCCGGAGGCGGACCTGTCCGCGATCGACCCGGAGCTGTCGCGGCAGATGGTCCTGGTCCGCCGTCTGGTGGAGCTGGGCCGCGCCACGCGCGCGGAGTCGGGCGTCAAGACCCGCCAGCCGCTGCGCCGCGCCCTGATCGCCGCCACGGGCTTCGACGGCCTCGACCGCGAGCTGCACGCGCAGATCACCGAGGAGCTCAACGTCGAGTCCCTGGCGTCCCTCTCCGAGGTGGGCGGCAGCCTGGTCGACACGACCGCCAAGGCCAACTTCCGCGCCCTGGGCAAGCGGTTCGGCAAGCGCGTCCAGGACGTCGCCAAGGCCGTCGCGAACGCCGACGCGGCCGCGCTGTCCCTCGCCCTGCGCGAGGGCACGGCGTCGGTGGAGATCGACGGCGAGACGATCGCCCTCGCCCCCGACGAGGTGATCATCACGGAGACCCCGCGCGAAGGCTGGTCGGTCGCCTCCGACTCCGGCGCCACGGTCGCGCTGGACCTGGAGATCACCGAGGAGCTGCGCCGCGCGGGCCTGGCCCGGGACGCGATCCGGCTGATCCAGGAGGCCCGCAAGAACAGCGGCCTGGACGTCGCCGACCGCATCGCGCTGCGCTGGACCGCGACCGACCCGGGAGCCGTCGACGCCCTGTCCGGCCACGCCGGCCTCATCGCCGACGAGGTCCTCGCCACGGACTTCGCCCAGGGCGAGGCGGACGACAGCTACGGCGCCCCGTTCACGGACGAGGGCCTGACGCTGACGTTCCGCCTGCGCAAGGCGTAAGCAGGCGCCAGGAGGGCCCGGTTCCCCCGAGGGGAGCCGGGCCCTCCGCGCTGTGCCGCGGGCTCCCCTGCCCCACTGGACACCGCCGCCGACCCTGTCAACATCGTCAACACGCGTAAAAAGGGCGGGACCCCGGATCGAAAATCCGGGGTCCCGCCCTTTGAACGCTGCCGACGCCTAAGGCGTACTAGTGGCCGTCAGTTGTCATCCTCGTCGATGAGGAAGCCGCGCATCGGCGAGGGGGCCTGGCCCATCGGCGACGGGCCCTGCGGCCGCACCGGAGCCATCGGCTGGGTCATCGCCGGGGACATCTGCTGCTGCTGACCGCCGTAGGACGGAGCGGCCGGGCTCGGGGCGCCCATGCCCGGGTTGCCGCCGTAGGACGGGGCGCTCGCGCCGGCCGGAGCCATGGAAGGCGCCGGGGACGGCGGCAGCGAGGCCGCGGCCGGAGTGCGCGGCGGAGCGAGCGAGTCGTCGGCCTGGGTCTCCAACTGACGCAGCTGGGACTCGAGGTAGGACTTCAGACGCGTCCGGTACTCGCGCTCGAAGCCACGCAGGTCCTCGACCTTGCGCTCCAGCGTCGCGCGGGCGGACTCCAGGGAGCCCATGGCCACGCGGTGCTTTTCCTGCGCGTCCCGCTCCAGGGCGTCGGCCTTGGCACGGGCGTCACGCTCGAGACCCTCGGCACGCGAACGAGCCTCGCCGACGATCTTGTTGGCTTCGGAGCGGGCCTCGGCGATCGCCTGGTCGGCGGTCTGCTGGGCCAGCGAGAGGACACGGGCGGCGCTGTCGCCACCGGGGCCCTGACCGGGGCCGCCCATCGGACCGCCCATGGGGCCGCCCATCGGGCCACCCATCTGCTGCTGCATCGGCTGGCCGCCCATCGGACCCTGACCCATGGGGCCCTGCCCCATCGGACCCTGACCCATGGGGCCTTGGCCCATCGGACCCTGACCCATAGGACCCTGGCCCATCGGACCCTGGCCCATCTGGCCGGGACCCTGCGGACCGCCCTGACCACCGCTGGGACCGGCAGGCAGCTGCGGCGCACCGCTCGGCAGCTGGGGCGGGCCACCCATGGGGCCACCCATCTGCTGCTGCGGCGGGCCCGATATGCCGGCGGGCACCGGAGCGCCGGGACCGCGCATGCCCTGCGGAGGCATGCCCTGGGGAGGCATCCCCTGCTGCGGCATGCCCTGCTGGGGCATTCCGCCCTGCTGCATCCCGCCCTGCTGCATGCCGCCTTGCTGCATGCCGCCGCCCTGCTGCGGCATGCCACCCTGCTGCATGCCGCCGCCCTGCTGCTGGTCCTGCTCCGGCGGCTTGCGCATGTTCTGCTGGTTCTGGGCAGCAGCACGCGTGGCCGCGGCCAGTTTGGCGCGCAGGTCCTCGTTCTCGCGGAGCAGGCGGGTCAGCTCGGCTTCGACCTCGTCGAGGAAGGCATCGACCTCGTCCTCGTCATAGCCTTCTCGGAGGCGGACGGTCGTGAACTGCTTGTTCCGCACGTCCTCGGGGGTCAACGGCATCTCTTCACCTCAACGTAGTCGTCGGCATCGGCAAGACGGTAGTTCACATCGCTCACAGCCGGCTCACGATCGAGATCAGGATGTAGACGATGATCATCAGTACGAAGAAGGACAGGTCGAGCGCCACGCCCCCGAGACGCAACGGCGGGATTACCCGCCGCAGAAGCTTGAGCGGTGGATCGGTGACAGTGTAGGTGGCCTCCAGAACGACCACCATCGCCTTGCCTGGCTGCCATGAGCGGGCGAACTGGAAGACGTAGTCCATGACCAACCGGAAGATGAGCACGATGAGGAAGACCATCAGCGCGATGTAGATGACATCAAGGACCACGCTCATGTTCGGTGTTTCCCTCTCCCCATGTTCCGTGCTGCTCTGTACTGCTCTGTACTGCTTTCCGGTCTTGCGTCTCAGCTCTGGTTGAAGAACCCGCCCTCTGCGATGCGGGCCTTGTCCTCCGCCGTGACATCGACGTTAGCAGGCGACAACAGGAACACCTTCTGCGTCACCCGCTCGATGCTGCCGTGAAGACCAAACACCAAACCGGCCGCAAAGTCGACAAGTCGCTTCGCGTCCGTGTCATCCATCTCGGTCAGATTCATGATCACCGGGGTGCCCTCACGGAAGTGTTCCCCGATGGTACGGGCCTCGTTGTAGGTCCGGGGGTGGAGTGTGGTGATCCGGTACGGCTCTCGTTCCGACACGACCTTGGGCATGATCACCGGTGCGTTCTTCTCCAGGGACTGACGTTCTTGTGTGATGGATGCCACGGGCGCGATGCGCGCCGGACGCCCGGATTCCGCGGCTAGCGAAGCGGATCGGGCCACCGGCTCACGCGGAGCGGGCGGCTGCACGATTCGCACCTCTTCGTCCCTTTGGGACTGATGTGCACCGTGGGACTGGTGCACCGGCTCGTGACGCCGGTGGTCCCGCTCGGGCTCAGGGTCGAGCTCGGGTTCGAAGTCGTCGTCGGGGTCGAAGCCCCGGCCGTCGTACCCATCGTCCTCCACGAGGCCGAGGTAGACCGCCATCTTGCGCATCGCGCCGGCCATGCTCTGAGTCCTCCGCTCTGTGGTGGATCGACTTTCGACTGCCAAGTCCCGCGATCCACGTGGCCCTTGTGCCGTCTCTCGACGGTAATGACCATATTTTCTGCTGTGGTCCGACTTCCTGGCGACGTTACCCGAGCCTGGGGCGGACGCCGAGTACCGCGGTGCCGACGCGTACATGTGTCGCTCCGGCCGCCACGGCCTCCTCGAGGTCCGCACTCATCCCTGCCGACACCATGTTCGCAGCCGGACGGTCTCTGCGCAGGTCGGTCGACAAATCCATCAACCGCCCGAAGGCTGCCCGTTGACGCCCGGCGTACTCCCCGGTCAGAGGTGCGACGGTCATCAGTCCGTCAAGCCGCAGCCCCGGGGAGCCGGCGACCAGCTCGGCCAACTCCCCGATGCCGCCCGGGGCCACTCCGCCGCGCTCCCCCCGCTCGCTCAGCCCGGCGTCCAGGGCCACCTGGATCAGGCAGCCCAGCTCCCGGCCGGCCCGCACGGCCTCCTTCGACAGGGCCGTCACCAGCCGCGCGCGGTCGACGGACTGCACGACGTCCGCGTAACCGACCACGGAGCGGACCTTGTTGGTCTGCAGCTGGCCGACGAAGTGCCAGCGAAGCGGCAGGTCGGAACAGTCGGCCGCCTTGGGCGCCGCGTCCTGGTCCTTGTTCTCGGCGACATCGCGCACGCCGAGCTCCGCGAGGATCCGCACATCGCTCGCCGGGTAGGTCTTGGTGACCACGATCAGGGTCACCTCCTCCCGCTTGCGGCCGGCGGCCGCGCACGCGGCGGCGATGCGCTCCTCCACCTTCGCCAGGTTCGCGGCGAGTTCGTCCCTGCGGTCCGTCATGCCCATCAGCCCAGCCAGACATATCCCGCGAGTCGCCCGGTGGAGCGGTCGCGGCGATACGAGAAGTGATCCTTCGACTCCCGGGTGCACACCGGCGAGTGCTCCCGGTCGTGCACCCCGAGCCGGTCGAGCTGCGCGTGCACCCCGGCGGTCACGTCGACCGCGGGAGTGCCCCAGCTGGTCTCGGCGTGCGCCGCGGGCTCGACGGCGGCCACCTCGGCGCGCATCTCCTTGGGCACCTCGTAGCACCGGCCGCACACGGCGGGTCCGGTGCGGGCGACGATCCGGGCGGGGTCGGCGCCGAGCGCCTCCATCGCGTCGACGGCGGCGGGCACGATCCCCTTGACCATGCCGGGCCGTCCCGCGTGCGCGGCGGCGACGACGCCGGCGACGGGGTCGGCGAGCAGCACCGGCACGCAGTCCGCCGTGAGCACGGCGAGGGCGAGGCCGCGGGTCGCGGTCACCAGGCCGTCGACCGGCGGGGTGGACCGGGTGGTCCAGGGTCCTTCGACCTCGGCCACGTCGTTGCCGTGCACCTGGTTCATCCAGACGACCCGGCCCGGATCCAGCCCCAGCGATGTGGCGGCCAGCTCACGGTTGACGCGGACGGCGTCGGGGTCGTCGCCGACCGCCCCGCCGAGGTTGAGCTCCTCATACGGAGCGGCGCTCACCCCGCCCCACCGGTCGGTGAAGGCGAAGTGCGCGCCGCTCACGCTCTCGCGCTGTCCTATCACTTCAGGAAGTCCGGCACGTCCAGCTCCTCGGCCGCGCTGTCCGAGTACGTCCGCGACGGCGGCACCGGCGGGGAGACCGGAAGGTCGGCCACCGGCTCGGGGGCCGGCTCCGGCTCCTCCCTCGGCGTGACGCTGCCGAGGGAGCCGAAGGACGGACGGCTGTCGGACTGCCGTACCGGGGTGGGCTCGTCGCGGCGGGCCGAGGCCGAGGACGAACCGATGACGGTCTCCCGGCGGGCCGGGGGCTGCCCCCCGTCGAAGCCGGCCGCGATGACGGTGACCCGGACCTCGTCGCCGAGCGCGTCGTCGATGACCGCGCCGAAGATGATGTTGGCCTCGGGGTGGGCCGCCTCGCTGACCAGCTGGGCGGCCTCGTTGATCTCGAACAGGCCGAGGTCGGAGCCGCCGGAGATGGAGAGCAGGACGCCCCGGGCGCCGTCGATGGAGGCCTCCAGCAGCGGCGAGGAGATCGCCATCTCGGCGGCGGCCACCGCGCGGTCGTCGCCGCGGGCCGAGCCGATGCCCATGAGGGCCGAGCCGGCCTCGGACATGACCGACTTGACGTCGGCGAAGTCGAGGTTGATCAGACCGGGGGTGGTGATCAGGTCGGTGATGCCCTGGACGCCGGAGAGCAGGACCTGGTCGGCCGACTTGAAGGCGTCGAGGACCGAGACCTGGCGGTCCGAGATGGACAGCAGCCGGTCGTTGGGGATGACGATGAGGGTGTCGACCTCTTCGCGGAGTTCGGCGATGCCGTCCTCGGCCTGGTTGGCCCGGCGCCGTCCCTCGAAGGTGAACGGGCGGGTGACCACGCCGATGGTGAGGGCGCCGAGGTTGCGGGCGATGTTGGCCACGACGGGCGCGCCGCCGGTGCCGGTGCCGCCTCCCTCGCCGGCCGTCACGAAGACCATGTCGGCCCCCTTGAGGACCTCCTCGATCTCCTCGCGGTGGTCCTCGGCGGCCTTGCGGCCGACGGCCGGGTTGGCGCCGGCGCCGAGTCCGCGGGTCAGTTCGCGGCCGACGTCGAGCTTGACGTCGGCGTCGCTCATCAACAGCGCCTGCGCGTCGGTGTTGATGGCGATGAACTCGACGCCCTTGAGACCGACCTCGATCATCCGGTTGATGGCATTGACACCACCGCCGCCGACACCGATGACTTTGATGACTGCGAGGTAGTTCTGCGGTGCTGCCACGTCGAAGGCCTCTCGCCTCGAGTTACGTGTCGTCGCCTCACATGGTGATGCGATCCGACGACTGATGCCGAATGGGACGGTCCGTTTCGCCGACCCGAACCCTAACGCTGAAGTTTAGGGTTACCAGTGTGTCTGTTCCTTGAAGTCTTCTGAACAGGACACTAAGTCGACAAGTGGCGCCCGTTCAACGAACACGCCGAACCTCCCGTTTTTCTTTTCACCCTATGTGATCAGCCGTGTCAGTGCCCAACCAGGGTGCTGGCCTGCGCTGATGTGCGTCAACTCCCGGATGACGCAGGGGCGGTGGGAGCGCTGACATCGAAGTGCCGCGCGCCCGGGGCGGCTTTCATGAGAGCGGTGAGTGCACGCCCCTTCACGGCGCCCCGCTCGGCGCTCCCCCAGGCGACCGTGCGGCCGCCGCTCAGCTCCAGCGAGATGTCGTCGTAGGAAAGGACCTTGACGAGGCGGGTGTCGCGGGCGACGGCGGGCGGGAGGGAGCCGGTCGCGGCGACCGCCTCCCGCACCAGCCGGGCCTCGCCGAAGCGGCGCAGGCTCGCGGCTGCGGAACGTGAGGACGAAACGGCCATTTCCAGAAGAGGGACGCCTTTCGGAGCCACGGAAACCGTGGCGAAACGGACGCCGCCATCGTCCACTTCGATGAACTTCGACCCCTTTTGGACAAGCAGAACCGGACTGCGCTCGGTCACTTTCAGGCCGATTCCATGAGGCCAGGAACGGACCACGTCGACGGAGTCGATTCGGGGCAATTCCGTACGCAATCGCGCTTCGATCGCATCCGTGTCGATGGAAATCATCGGCGATCCGACCGGGACGGCGGCGGCTTCGCGCACCTGCTGCGGGGTCAGCACGCTGGTGCCGGAGACGGCGACGCGCTGAACCCGCAGCCACTGCGAGCCGTACAACACCCAGACGACGCCCGCCCCGAGGAGCACGACGATCAGCGCAAGAACGATGATCACACGAAGCCTGCGCGGCCCCAGGCTGCCCAACCGCCGGACGAGGGGCGGGCCGGAGGACTCCTGCTGACGTGCACCGCGCTCGGCGGTGGCGGATCCGGCCACGCTCCCCTGTCCTTTCGTCAAACGTGCCTATCGGCGTGCACGGGAGGCGGCGATCGCCTCGTACACCATGCCGACGAGCAGGTCGTCGGCGTCACGGCGGCCGAACTCGCTGGCGGCGCGGGACATCTCGTACAGCCGGTGCGGGTTGGCGAGCACGGGCAGGACGGTCTCCCGGACCCACTCGGGGGTCAGTTCCGCGTCGTCGACCAGCAGTCCGCCGCCCGCCTTGACCACCGGCTGGGCGTTCAGCCGCTGTTCGCCGTTGCCGATGGGCAGCGGGACATAGGCGGCCGGGAGCCCGACGGCGGAGAGTTCGGCGACGGTCATCGCGCCCGCGCGGCAGAGCATCATGTCGGCGGCGGCGTACGCGAGGTCCATCCGGTCCACGTACGGTACCGGGATGTAGGGGGGCATCCCCGGCATCTGCTGCACCTGCGGCAGTTCGTTCTTCGGGCCGACCGCGTGCAGGATCTGGATGCCGGCCTGCTGCAGCCAGGGCGCGACCTGCTGGACGACCTCGTTGAGCCGGCGGGCGCCCTGCGAGCCGCCGGAGACCAGCAGCGTGGGCAGGTTCGGGTCGAGCCCGAACAGCGCACGGGCCTCCGGGCGGGCCGCCGCGCGGTCCAGGGTGGCGATGGAGCGGCGCAGCGGGATGCCGATGTAGCGGGCGTCGCGCAGCTTGCTGTCGGGCGTGGAGACGGCGACCCGGGCCGCGTAGCGCGAGCCGATCTTGTTGGCCAGCCCGGGGCGGGCGTTGGCCTCGTGGACCACGATCGGCACGCCGAGGCGCTTGGCGGCGAGGTAGCCGGGCAGGGCCACGTAACCGCCGAAGCCGACGACGGCGTCCGCCTTGGTGCGCTCCAGGATCTGCTCGGCGGCCTTGATCGTGCCGCGCAGCCGGCCCGGGACGGTGATCAGCTCAGGGGTGGGCTTGCGCGGCAGCGGCACGGCGGGGATCAGCGCGAGCTCGTAGCCCCGCTGCGGAACGAGCGTGGTCTCCAGGCCGCGCTCCGTGCCCAGGGCCGTGATCCCCACAGTGGGGTCCTGCCTGCGCAGGGCGTCCGCGAGGGCGAGCGCGGGCTCGATGTGGCCGGCGGTCCCCCCACCAGCGAGTACGACATGCACCGAAATTCACCGCTCTCCGGACGAGCGCGCCGCCGAGGCACGCCGTCGCATCGTGTTCCATCTCCGGGGGCTCCGATCGAACGCAGAGCTCCCGGTCCTCCGCTTTCTACCAAAACGGGGGTGGCGCATGGCAAGCGCCGCCCGCGCAGCGGGCTCGTCGCGTGCGAAGGCGATCAGCAGCCCGATGGCGAACATGGTCGGCAGCAGGGCGGAGCCCCCGTAGGAGAACAGCGGGAGGGGGACTCCGGCGATCGGCAGCAGGCCGAGCACCGCACCGATGTTGATCACCGCCTGAGCGGTGATCCACGTGGTCACGCCTCCCGCGGCAAACCTCACGAAGGGGTCCTCCGTGCGTCCGGCCACGCGGATACCCGCATAGCCTAGAGCCGCGAAGAGGGCGAGTACCGACAGCGTCCCCGCGAGGCCCAGTTCCTCACCGGTCACGGCGAAGATGAAGTCGGTGTGCGCTTCGGGGAGTTGCCCCCATTTCTCCACGCTCGCCCCCAGTCCCGAGCCGAAGATCCCGCCGGAGGCCAGGGCGTAGATCCCGTGCACGGCCTGCCAGCAGGCGTCGCCCGGACCGGGGTCGGTCGCGCCGATGCACTGCAGCCGGGCCATGCGGTTCGGGCTGGTCTTGATGAGGATCACGCCGATCGTGGCGGCGACCGCGAGCACCCCGGCGAACAGCCGGGTGGGCGCCCCCGCCAGCCACAGCAGGCCGAACAGGATCGCCGTCAGGATGATCGCCGTGCCCATGTCACCGCCGAGCATGATCAGCCCGAGCAGCAGGAAGGCGACCGGCACCAGCGGCACCAGCATGTGCTTCCACTGGGCCAGCAGCTTCCTGTCCTGCTTGCGGGCGAGCAGGTCGGCGCCCCACAGCACCAGCGCGAGCTTGCCGAACTCGCTGGGCTGGATCTGGAAGGAGCCGCCGAGCGAGATCCAGTTCTGGTTGCCGTTGACCGACATCCCTATCCCGGGCACCTGCACCAGCGCCATCATGAAGACGGCGCCGGCCAGGATCGGGTAGGCCAGCGCGCGGTGCAGCTTCACCGGCATCCGGGACGCGACCAGCAGCAGCACGCCGCCGATGGAGGCGGCCAGGAACTGTTTGCGGAAGAAGAAGGAACCCGGCAGCGACATCTGCAGCGCGGTGATCTGGGAGGCCGAGTAGACCATCACCAGGCCCAGCACGGTGATCAGCAGGCTGCCGCCGAAGATCAGGTAGTAGGCGGTCAGCGGCCGGTCCCAGGCCTTGCGGGCCCGCGTGTACAGACGTCGCAGCGGGTTGTCGCGGCGCGGCCGGGCGGTGGCGGAGGCGCCCCGGACGGTCCGCTGGACGGGCGGACGCCCGGTGCGGCTACCGGGCATCGGGTGCTCCGCCGCACACGGCTCGTCCGCTGCAGGTCGGCCCTGACGGTCCCACGCGTCCCTCCCAAGGTCGCCCGGCAGGCGGCGGCCGGGTCAGGCGCCGAGTTCGCGAGCCGCAGATGCGAACGCGTCACCGCGCTGGTTGTAGTCGGCGAACATGTCCATGGAAGCGCAGGCCGGGGCGAGAAGCACCGTGTCGCCTTCGACGGCGAGGCGCCGAGCCTCCTGGACAGCCGCGAGCATCGCCCCAGTGTCGGTCCGGTCGAGGTCGACGACGGGTACTTCCGGGGCGTGTCGCGCCAGGGCTTCTCGGATCAGGGCGCGATCGGCGCCGATGAGCACCACCCCGCGCAGTCGCTTCGCCGACTGGGCGACGAGCTCGTCGAAGGTCGCGCCCTTGGCCAGTCCGCCCGCGATCCAGACGATCGACTCGTAGGCCGCCAACGAGGCTTGTGCCGCATGCGTGTTGGTCGCCTTGGAGTCGTCGACGTACGCGACGCCGTCCACGTCCGTCACATGGGCGATGCGGTGGGCGTCCGGGGTGAAGGCCCGCAGACCGTCCCGGACGGCCTTTGCGGGCACCCCGAAGGCGCGGGCGAGGGCCGCCGCGGCAAGGGCGTTGGCGATGTTGTGCGGGGCGGGCGGGTCGACGTCGGAGACCGCGGCGAGCTCCTGGGCGTTCTTCTGCCGGTTCTCGACGAAGGCGCGGTCGACCAGGATGCCGTCGACGACGCCGAGTTGGGAGGGCGCGGGCGCGCCGAGGGTGAAGCCGACGGCCCGGCAGCCCTCCTCGACGTCCGCCTCGCGCACCAGGTCCTCGGTGGCCTTGTCGGCGACGTTGTAGACGCAGGCGACCCGGTTGCCCTCGTAGACGCGCCCCTTGTCCTTGACGTAGGCCTCCATGGAGCCGTGCCAGTCGAGGTGGTCGGGGGCGAGGTTGAGGACGGCGGCCGAGTGGGCGCGCAGGGAGGGCGCCCAGTGCAGCTGGTAGCTGGAGAGCTCCACGGCGAGGACGTCGTAGCGCTCCTCGCCGAGGACCGCGTCCAGGAGCGAGACGCCGATGTTGCCGACGGCGGCCGTGCGCAGGCCGGCCGCCGTCAGGATCGACGCCAGCATCCGGGTGGTGGTCGTCTTGCCGTTGGTGCCGGTGACGCACAGCCAGGGAGCCGCGTCGGGTCCCCGCAGCCGCCAGGCGAGTTCGACGTCGCCCCAGACCGGCACGCCGGCTTCGCGCGCCGCGCCGAAGAGCGGCTTGTCGGGCTTCCAGCCGGGTGCGGTGACGATGAGTTCGGTGCCCGCGGGCAGGGTCGCCCCGTCGCCGAGGCGCACGGCGACGCCCAGGGCCTGCAGCTCGGCGGCCTGTTCACGCGCGCGTGCGTCGTCGCCGTCGTTGACGACCGTGACCTTCGCGCCGAGCCCGTGCAGCACCTTGGCCGCCGGGATGCCGGAGACGCCGAGCCCGGCGACGGTGACGTTCTTCCCCTGCCAGTCGGTCACTTTTCTGCTGCCCATCCCGCGTAGAAGAGACCCAGTCCGACGATCACACAGATGCCCTGGATGATCCAGAAGCGGACCACGACAAGGACTTCGGACCAGCCCTTGAGTTCGAAGTGATGCTGCAGTGGCGCCATCCGGAAGACCCGCTTGCCGGTGAGCTTGAAGGAGCCGACCTGGATGACCACCGACATGGTGATGAGGACGAACAGTCCGCCCAGGAGCGCGATGAGCAGCTCGGTGCGGGAGCAGATCGCGAGGCCCGCGAGGACACCGCCGAGCGCCAGCGAACCGGTGTCGCCCATGAAGATCTTGGCCGGCGACGTGTTCCACCACAGGAACCCGAGGCAGGCCCCCATCAGCGCGGAGGCGATGACCGCGAGGTCCAGCGGATCGCGCACCTCGTAACAGGCGTTGGGGTTGGTCAGCGTCTCGCCGTTGGCGCAGGACTCCTGGAACTGCCAGACGCCGATGAACGTGTACGCGCCGAAGACGAGGACGGAGGCGCCGGTGGCGAGGCCGTCCAGACCGTCCGTCAGGTTCACGCCGTTGGACATCGCGAGAATCATGAACAGCGCCCAGACGACGAACAGCACCGGGCCGATCGTCCAGCCGAAGTCCGTGATGAACGACAGCTTCGTGGAGGCCGGGGTGTTGCCGCGCGAGTCGGAGAACTGCAGCGAGAGCACCGCGAAGGTGATGCCGACGATGAGCTGGCCGGCCATCTTCGCCTTGGCCCGCAGGCCCAGCGAACGCCGCTTGACGATCTTGATGTAGTCGTCGAGGAAGCCGACCAGACCCATGCCCGTCATCAGGCCGAGCACCAGCAGGCCCGAGTACGTCGGGGGCTTGCCGGTGATCACCTTGGACAGGAAGTACGCCGCGATCGTCGCGAAGATGAAGGCGATGCCGCCCATGGTCGGCGTACCGCGCTTGCTGGCGTGCTCGCGCGGGCCGTCGTCGCGGATGTACTGGCCGTAGCCCTTGCGGGCCAGCAGCTTGATCAGCAGCGGTGTGCCGATCAGCGTCAGGAAGAGGCCGATGACGCCCGCGAACAGGATCTGATTCATCATCGGGCGGCGACCTCACCCTCGGCGTCGGTCGCGAGCAGCGCCTGCGCGACGCTCTCGAGGCCGACCGAACGGGACGCCTTCACGAGCACGACGTCCCCCGGGCGCAACTCGCTGCGCAACAGGTCGACCGCCGCCTGTGCGTCGGACACGTGCACCGACTCCTCACCCCACGAACCCTCGTTATATGCGCCCAATTGCAGCCAGGCGGCTTCCCTGCCCCCGACCGCGACGAGCTTGCCGACATTGAGCCGGACGGCGAGCCGTCCGACCGCGTCGTGCTCGGCGAGCGCCTCGTCCCCGAGCTCGGCCATCTTGCCGAGCACCGCCCAGGTCCGCCGCCCGTTGCCCATGGCCGCGAGCGCGCGCAAAGCGGCTCGCATGGACTCGGGGTTCGCGTTGTAGGCGTCGTTGACGATCGTCACGCCGTCCGGGCGCTCGGTGACCTCCATCCGCCAGCGGGAGAGGGAGCCCGCCTCGGAGAGTGCGGTGGCGATCTCTTCCGCGGACATGCCCAGCTCATGAGCGACGGCGGCCGCGGCGAGCGCGTTCGACACGTGGTGCTCACCGTACAGGCGCATGGTCACATCGCTGCACCCGGAGGGTGTGTGAAGGCTGAAGGCAGGCTGTCCGCTGTCCGTGAGTCGCACGTTCTCGGCGCGAACGTCCGCTTCGCCGGACTCTCCGAAAAAGACCACCTTCGCCGTCGTACGGGAGGCCATGGCCCGGACCAACGGGTCGTCGGCGTTGAGGATCGCCGTGCCGCCCTCGGCGGCCGGGGGCAGGCTCTCGACGAGCTCGCCCTTTGCCTGTGCGATCTGTTCGCGGCCGCCGAACTCGCCGATGTGGGCGGTGCCGACGTTCAGCACGAGGCCGATCTTCGGCGGCGTCAGATCGGCGAGGTAGCGGATGTGGCCGATCCCGCGGGCGCCCATCTCCAGCACGAGGAACTTCGTCTCCGCGGTGGCGGACAGGGCCGTCAGCGGCAGCCCGATCTCGTTGTTGAGCGAGCCCGGCGTGAAGACGGTCGGCGCCTTGCGTCCGAGCACCTGGGCGATGAGGTCCTTGGTGCTGGTCTTGCCGGCCGAGCCGGTGAGCGCGACGAGGGTCGCGCCGAGCTTGTGCACGACATGCCGGGCGAGGGCGCCGAGCGCCGTCTGGACGTCGTCCACGACGATCGCGGGGACGCCGACCGGGCGCGAGGCCAACACGGCCGCCGCACCCGCCTCGACGACCGCGGCCGCGTAGTCGTGGCCGTCCACCCGTTCGCCCACGAAGGCGACGAAGAGGCTGCCGGGCTCCACCTCGCGGGAGTCCCGGACGACCGGTCCGGTGACCTCCACGGAGGGATCCGGTATGTCGTGCGTCTGCCCGCCGACGACTGCTGCGATCTCGGCGAGGGAGAGGGCGATCACAAGTTCATCCCTGGGTCTGCTGGATAGCTTCGCGAAGCACCTGGCGGTCGTCGAACGGACGGACGACGCCGGCGATGTCCTGGCCCTGCTCATGGCCCTTGCCCGCGACCAGCACGGTGTCCCCGGCGTGCGCACGGGCGACGACCGCGGCGATCGCGGCGGCCCGGTCCTCGAACAGGAGGACCTCGCCGCGCTCGTGCGCGGGCACGGACGCCGCGCCCTCGAGCATGGTCGCGAGGATCGCGAGGGGGTCCTCGGAGCGGGGGTTGTCGGAGGTCAGCACGGCGGTGTCGGCGAGCCGGGCCGCCGCGGCGCCCATCGGGGCGCGCTTGGTGCGGTCCCGGTCGCCGCCGCAGCCGAGGACGACGTGCAGCCGGCCCTTGGTGACCTTGCGCAGCGCTCTGAGGACCGATTCGACGGCGTCCGTCTTGTGGGCGTAGTCGACGACCGCGAGGTAGGGCTGCCCGGCGTCCACGCGCTCCAGCCGGCCCGGCACGCCCGGCACGGCGGCGACGCCGTCGGCGGCGGTCTGCGGGTCGATGCCGGCGGCGGCGAGGGAGACGATCGCGGCGAGGGTGTTCGCCACGTTGAAGGAGCCCGGCAGCGGGGCCTTGGCGGCGACCCGCACACCGCCGGGGCCCACGACGGCGAACGTCGAGTCCATGGGGCCGATCTCGACGTCGACGGCGCGCCAGTCGGCGTCCGGGTGGCCCTCGGCGGAGAAGGTGACGACCGGAACCGTGGCCTCGCCCGCGAGCCTGCGCCCGTACGCGTCGTCGAGGTTGACCACACCGAGTTTGCTGCGTTGCGGTGTGAACAGCCGCGCCTTGGCCTGGAAGTAGTCCTCCATGCCGGAGTGGAACTCCATGTGCTCCGGGCTGAGGTTGTTGAACACGGCGATGTCGAAGACGCAGCCGTCGACCCGGCCGAGGACCAGGGCGTGGCTGGACACCTCCATGGCGACCGCCTCGACCCCGCGCTCGCGCATGACGGCGAACAGGGCCTGGAGGTCGGTGGCCTCGGGGGTGGTGCGCTCGGACTTGATGCGCGTCTCGCCGATGCGCGTCTCGACGGTGCCGATGAGCCCGGTGGACCTGACGGCCTTCAGGCCGCCCTCGACGAGGTACGCGGTGGTGGTCTTGCCGGAGGTGCCGGTGATGCCGATCTGGAGCAGCTCGCGGCCCGGCCGGCCGTAGATCGTGGCCGCCAGCTCGCCCATCGACCCGCGCGGGTCGTCGGCCACCAGGACCGGCAGTCCGGTCGCGGCGGCGCGTTCGGCGCCGGTGGGGTCGGTCAGCACGGCGACCGCGCCGAGGCCGGCGGCCTGGGCGACGAAGTCGGCGCCGTGCAGCCGGGCGCCCGGGAGGGCGGCGTACAGGTCGCCGGGGCGGACCGCGCGCGAGTCGTGGGTGATGCCCGTGACCTCGACGGCGGCGCCCTGCGGGTGCTCGACGCCCAGCTGATCGGCGAGCTCCGCGAGGGGTGTGGCGGAGACCTGGGCCGGTCGTGGCGGTCCCGGATAGGTCACGGAAGCGCCCTTCTGGGTGGTTTGGGACTGATCAGCGTGTGGCACGGCGGTGAGCGTACCGGGCGCACCCGCCCGCGGGCCAAGCGAGGGCGAGGGCGGGGGCCCGGGCGGCGGAGACGCGGGCGGTGCGGTGGTCCCGGGGTCGGGAGTGATCATGGTCACTGGCTTGGTTCCTGGCTTGTTCGGCGCTGAACAGTGGCGGACGGGGGTCGTGGGCGGAGGGGTGGTCGGGGCTGGGCGGTCGGAACTGAGCGGTCAGGGCTGGGCGGTCGGGGCTGTGCGGTCAGGGCTGGGCGGTCGGGGCTGGGCGGTCAGGGCGAGAAGGTGACCGGGAGGCTCGGGGCCTTCGCGCCGGTCGGCGGGACCTGCAGGGTCTTCAGGGCGAACTCCATGACCTGCTTGAAGACGGGACCGCAGATCTGGCCGCCGAAGTAGCTGCCCTGGGTGGCGTTCTGGATGGCGCAGTACACGGTGACCCGGGGGTTGTCGGCGGGCGCGAACCCGGCGAACGACGAGGTGTAGCCCTTGTAGGTGCCGGTGGCCGGATCCACGCGGTTGGCGGTGCCCGTCTTGCCCGCGACGCGGTAGCCGGGGATGCGCGCCTTGCCGCCCGTGCCCTCCTCGTCGTCCACCACCGACTCCAGCATCTGGGCGAGGGTCTTCGCCGTCTTCTGGCTGACGACCCGGGTCTTCGCGGGAGTTTCGGCGGGCGTGAAGCGGCCGTCCGGTCCCTTGGTGCCGCGTACCAGGGTGGGCTCCACGCGGACCCCGCCGTTGGCGATCGTCGAGTACACGGAGGCCGCCTGGAGTGCGTTCAGGGACATGCCCTGGCCGAAAGGGATCGTGTACTGCTGCGAGGTCGACCACTTGTCGGGCGCGGCGAGGATGCCCTTGGTCTCGCCGGGGAAGCCGAGCCCGGTGTGGCTGCCGATGCCGAACCTGCGCAGGTAGGAGTAGAGGACCTGGTTGGCCTGGGGCTGCGTCTTGCCGAGCTGGCCGGTGGCCAGGATGGTGCCGATGTTGCTGGACTTGGCGAGCACGCCGTTCAGCGTGAGGTACCAGGTGGCGTGGTCGATGTCGTCCTGGAAGAGCCGGTCGCCGCGGTGCAGCCGGTTGGGCACGGTGACGTGCGTCTGCGGGGTGGCGGCGTTCTCCTCCAGGACGGCGGCCATCGACATGACCTTGGCGGTCGAGCCGGGCTCGTAGGCGTCCTGGACGGACGGGTTGCCCAGGTCCGCCGAGTTGGCCCGGGAGAGGTCGTTGGGGTCGAAGCCCGGCGAGTTGGCCATGGCGAGGATCTCGCCGGTCCGGGTGTCCTGGACGATGACGTAGCCGCGGTCCGCCTTGGACTCCTTCACCTGCTCGGTGATGGCGTTCTGCGCGGCCCACTGGATGTCGCGGTCGATCGTCAGCTCGACGTCGGAGCCGGGCACCGCCGGGGTCTCGGTGGAGCCCGCGGTGGGCACCTGACGGCCGCCGGACTGGGCGTAGCGGATCTTGCCGTCCTGGCCGGCCAGGGTCGCGTTCAGCTGCTGCTCGATGCCGCCGCCGCCCTTGCCGTCGGCGTTGACCCAGCCCAGTATCCCGGCGGCGAGCTCGCCGTTGGGGTACACGCGCTTGCTGCTGGGCACCGCGAACAGGCCGGCGAGGACGTTGACGGTGGTGCGGTCCGTCTCCGCCTTGGTGGACAGGGCGGAGCGCAGGTCCCTGATCTGCTTCCAGACCTGCGGGGTCTGCCGTCCGGCGAGCTTGACGTAGCGCAGGCTCTTGTCCTTGGGCCGCAGCTTCGTGACGAGCGCGGACTGCTCCTGGCCGAGGATCGGCGCGAGGAGGGCGGCCGCCCGCTCGGGTCCGTCGTCGATCTTCAACTGCGTGCGGGTGAACATCGTCGGGTCGGCCGTGATGTCGTAGGCGTCCTCGCTGGTCGCGAAGGCCACGCCGGTGCGGTCGGTGATCTCGCCGCGCTCGGCGGCCAGCACCTGGCCGACGTACCGGTTCTGCTCGGCCTTGGCGGTGTAGGTGCTCGCGTCGACGGCCTGCACCTGGAGGAGGCGGACGACGAAGGCGAGGAGCACCAGCGTCAGCGCCAGGCCGACCATGCGCAGCCGGGGCCGGGGGCTGCCGAGCCGGATGACGCGCGGGGCGGCGGCCCGGGGGGCGGGCGCCGACAGGCGGCGGGCCGGGCGGGCGCCGGGCCCCGGGCGCCGCTGGGCGGACGCGGGGCGGGAGGGCCGGGCGGGGCCGGGCACGCGCCGGCGCGGCTGTTCCCTGTCGGACACTTCCGTCACCTGCCGGGGGTCTCGGGGTCGGCCGCGGTCGGGGCGAGGGCGGCCGGGTCCGGTACGGGAGAGTCGCCCGGCACCGGATCGGCGTCGGGTACGGGTGCGTCGTCGAAGGCGGGTGCGTCGTCGGGTCCGGGCGAGGCGCTGGGCTCGGGCGTCGTCGAGGACTCGATCGTCTGGGAGAACAGGACGGCCTCGGGCGGCCGGACGACGGCGGGGGCGTCCTGGACGGGCTGCCGGGCGGGCGACGGGACGCCCTTCACGCTGCCGTCGGGGTTCAGGAAGGCCGGGTCCCCGCCGGGGACCATGCCCAGTTCCTGTGCGCGGCGCTGCAGGGCGTCGGGGGCCGAGTAGGAGTCGATGTCCCGCTGGAGGGCCTGCTCCTCGTCGGTGAGGCTCTTGGTGTCCTTCTGGAGGTCGTCCATCTTGAACGAGCCCTCGCTGAGCGCGGAGTTCAGCACGAGCAGTCCGATGAGGCCGCCGCCGAGGAGGAGGACCACGAGGAGGACGAACGGTGTGCGGGCCGCCTGCCGTGGGCCGGCCGGGAAGAGCCGCGCGAGCCGGGCGGCCCTCCCCTTCAACTCGGGTTTCCCGGCCACACGCCCTCCCCCAGGTGGAATTCCGGACCCTCGGCTCACGCCCGTCATTCGATGGACTCCCTGATTCGCTCGGCCCCGCGCAGCCGCGCCGGGGCGGCCCGCCGGTTCTCGGCGACCTCTTCCTCGGTGGGAAGTTCGGCACCACGGGTGAGCAGCTTGAGCCGCGGCTGGTAGCGCTCGGGGACGACCGGCAGCCCGGGCGGCGCGGTGTTGGCGGCGCCGGCCGCGAACACCTGCTTGACCAGCCGGTCTTCGAGCGAGTGATACGACAGGACGGCGATCCGCCCGCCCACGGCGATCGACTGCACCGCGGCCGGGATCGCCCGCTCCAGGACGGAGAGTTCGCCGTTGACCTCGATGCGCAGCGCCTGGAAGGTGCGCTTGGCGGGGTTGCCGCCGGTGCGCTTCGCGGCCTGCGGAAGGGCGTTACGGATCAGCTCGACGAGCCGTGCGCTGTTGGTGAACGGCTCCTGGCCGCGCTCGCGCACCACCGCCGAGACGATGCGCTTGGCCTGCTTCTCCTCGCCGTACGCCCGCAGGATCCGGACGAGTTCGCCGGGCGGGTAGGTGTTGAGGACCTCGGCGGCGCTGACGCCGGTCGTCTGGTCCATGCGCATGTCGAGCGGGGCGTCCTGGGCGTAGGCGAAGCCGCGGTCGGCCTCGTCGAGCTGCATGGAGGAGACGCCGAGGTCGAACAGGACGCCCTGCACGCGCGCGATGCCGAGCCGGTCCAGTACCTCGGGGAGCTCGTCGTAGACGGCGTGCACGAGGGTGGCGCGGTCGCCGAAGGGGGCGAGGCGCTCGCCGGACAGGCGCAGGGCCTCCTTGTCCCGGTCCAGGGCGACGAGCCGGGCCTCGGGGAACTGTGTCAGCAGGGCCTCGCTGTGCCCGCCGAGACCGAGCGTGCAGTCGACGACCACCGCTCCCGGTTCCTGGAGCGCGGGGGCCAACAGGTCCAGGCACCGCTGGAGCATCACCGGGACGTGTCGACTCTGGCTCAAGGGGCCCTCTCAGATCCGGCGGGAAGACGCACCGCCGGGTCCCCGCCCTCTCGTATGGGGAAGGCCTGCCGCGGCACGCGGGGAAGTTCAGTCCAGCAGGGAGATCGTCGCCTCCCGCTTCGCGTCACTTTAGTCCACGCTGTCTCGCGGTCAATCAACCGGCCTGCGCGGCGCGGCCCGGCCCGCGCGACCCTCCCACACCCTTGTGGCTTACCTCACAAACGGGACGTGATGACGCTCTTTTTCCCTTCTCACACCAGGACCGGAACGGCCGTGACCAGTACCGTCTTGGATATGACGACTTCCGCATCCGTACCCACCGAGTCCGCGAGCGCCATACGCGGCGGCACCGTGACCGACCGTCTGGTGGAGGCGAACGCGCGGTATGCCGCCGCCTTCTCCGACCCGGGCATGGATGCCCGCCCCGTCCTGCACGTCGCGGTCGTGGCCTGCATGGACGCCCGGCTCGACCTGCACGCGGCGCTCGGTCTGGAGCTCGGCGACTGTCACACGATCCGTAACGCGGGCGGTGTGGTCACCGACGACGTGATCCGCTCGCTCACCATCAGCCAGCGCAAGCTGGGCACGCGCAGCGTCGTTCTCATCCACCACACCGGCTGCGGTCTGGAGGCGATCACCGAGGACTTCCGCACCGAGCTGGAGATGGAGGTCGGCCAGCGTCCGGCCTGGGCGGTGGAGGCCTTCCGGGACGTCGACCAGGACGTCCGGCAGTCGATGCAGCGGGTGCGCACCTCGCCGTTCCTGGTGCACACCGACGACGTGCGCGGTTTCGTCTTCGACGTGAAGACGGGCCTGCTGCGCGAGGTCGACCCCGCGTAGTCGCCCCCCCCGAAACCCTCACAGTCGCCCCCTGAACCACGCGTCATCACTCCCGAAACCCCGCGTAACCGCTCGCGTACGGTGTCGTTCACTGTCGTTTCGCTGTTGATTTCCGCCTCCGGGATACCCAAATGCCCATAACACCGACATATCGCGGACAGTTGTCCACAGGCGAGTGACACGAATCGGTAACGGCAGCAAGAATGCGGGTGTGGCGTCGCGCTGAGCAGTTCGCGACTGGCGTCCGTGATTCGGGGTGGGCCGGTTTGCCAGAGCGACGGCCCGGAGAAAGTTTTGGGCCGAGGAGGGCCGGGTGACGACCTATGACGAGCGAGCGAGCCTCACAGATCTGACCGCCACTGTGGAGCGTGTCCGCAGTTCGGTGGAGGGAGTGATCGAGGGCAAGCCCGAGGTCGTACGGCTTTCGCTGACCGTGCTCCTCGCCGAGGGGCACCTGCTGATCGAGGACGTGCCGGGCGTCGGCAAGACGATGCTGGCCAAGGCGCTGGCGAAGTCCATCGACTGCTCGGTGCGCCGGATCCAGTTCACGCCCGACCTGCTGCCCTCGGACATCACCGGGGTGTCCATCTGGGACCAGCAGCGCCGGGAGTTCGAGTTCAAGCCGGGCGCGATCTTCTCGCAGATCGTGATCGGCGACGAGATCAACCGCGCCTCGCCGAAGACGCAGTCGGCGCTGCTGGAGTCGCTGGAGGAGGGCCAGGTCACCATCGACGGGCAGACCTACGAACTGCCCAGCCCGTTCATGGTGGTGGCCACGCAGAACCCGGTCGAGATGGAGGGCACCTACCCGCTGCCCGAGGCCCAGCGCGACCGCTTCATGGCCCGTGTCTCCATCGGCTACCCGAGCCCCGAGGCCGAGCTGCAGATGCTCGACGTGCACGGCGGGATCAGCCCCCTGGACGACCTCCAGCCGGTCGCGCACGCGCACGAGATCGTCAAGCTGATCGACGCCGTCCGCGGGGTCCATGTCGCCGACTCGGTGCGCCGCTACGCGGTCGACCTGGTCTCCGCCACGCGCACCCACCCCGACCTCAGACTCGGCGCCTCCCCGCGCGCGACGCTGCATCTGGTGCGCGCGGCGAAAGCGACGGCGGCCCTCAGCGGCCGGGACTACGCGCTGCCGGACGACGTGCAGAACCTCGCCGTGGCCGTCCTGGCCCACCGGCTGCTGCCCACCGCGCAGGCCCAGCTCAACCGCCGCACGGCGGAGCAGGTCGTCGAGGAGATCATCCAGCGCACCCCGGTACCCTCCTCCCCCCAGCAGCACGGGTACGCGCTGGGCCACGGCACGCAGGCGTACGGCCAGCAGCAGTCGCGGAGGCTGTGATGACGACCGGGGCGGCCGGACAGCCGTTCACCGCCCGGGGCGAGCAGAGCGAGAAGGGCGGCGTGCGCACGGCCCTGGCCGGTCTGACCACCCGCGGCCGCTCCTTCCTGGCCGCCGGCATCGCGGCCGCCGTCTGCGCCTATGTGCTCGGCCAGCCCGACCTGCTGCGGGTCGGACTGCTGCTGGCCGCCCTGCCGCTGATCTGCGCGGCCGTCGTCTACCGCACCCGCTACCGGGTCGCCGGCAGCCGCCGGCTCTCCCCCGCGCGCGTGCCCGCCGGCAGCGAGGCCCGCGTCCATCTGCGGATGGACAACGTCTCCCGGCTGCCCACCGGCCTGCTGATGCTCCAGGACAAGGTGCCCTACGTCCTCGGCCCGCGTCCCCGCTTCGTGCTGGACCGGGTCGAGGCGGGCGGCCGTCGCGAGGTGTCCTACCGGGTGCGTTCCGACCTGCGCGGCCGCTACCCGCTCGGCCCGCTCCAGCTGCGCCTGAGCGACCCGTTCGGCATGTGCGAGCTCACCAGGGCCTTCTCCACGTTCGACACGCTGACGGTGATACCGCGCGTGGAGCCGCTGCCCCCGGTCCGCCTCACCGGCGAGGCCAAGGGCTACGGCGACGGACGGCAGCGCTCACTGGCCCTGGCCGGCGAGGACGACGTGATCCCGCGCGGCTACCGCTACGGCGACGACCTGCGCCGCGTGCACTGGCGTCTCACCGCCCGCTACGGCGAGCTGATGGTGCGCCGCGAGGAGCAGCCCCAGCGCTCGCGCTGCACGGTACTCCTGGACACCCGCGCCCTGGCCTACCAGGGCGCCGGCCCGGACGCCGCCTTCGAATGGGCGGTCTCGGGCGCCGCGTCCGTGCTGGTGCACATGCTGGAGCGGGGCTTCTCCGTACGGCTGCTGACGGACACCGGCGACTCGGTGCCGGGCGAGGGCTCCGACGGGTTCGCCGGGCCGAGCCAGGAGTCGGCGGACGCGGCCGGGCTGATGATGGACACCCTCGCCGTGGTCGACCACTCCGACGGCACGGGCCTGTCCCGGTCGTACGACGTGCTGCGCGGCGGCAACGAAGGGCTGCTGGTGGCCTTCCTCGGCGATCTCGACGAGGAGCAGGCGGCGGTGGCCGCGAAGATGCGCCAGCGCAGCGGAGGCGCGGTCGCCTTCCTGCTGGACGGCGACAGCTGGGTGCGTGAACCGAACGCCGTGCCCGATCCGATGAACAGGCAGGAGGAGCGGCTGCGGATGCTGCGCGAGGCGGGCTGGACGGCCGTGAGCGTGCCGCGGGGCGTTTCGCTGAACGAGCTGTGGCGCCAGGCGGACCGCGACGGGGCGGGCATGGTGGCCGCGAGCGGGGCGAGCGGCAGGGAGGGGAGATCATGAGCGGGCGGGCTCGACTGACGCTGTGCTCGGCGGCGGCGACGCTGATGGCGTCGTGCGCCCTGCTGCCCCTGGTGGAACCGGCGACGTGGCTGCTCCAGGCGGCGTTCCTGCTGGCGATCCAGTCCGGGGTGGGCGTGGCGACCCGGCGGGTGCCGCTGGCCCGGCCGCTGACCGTGGCCGTCCAGGCCCTGGTCACGCTGGTGCTGCTGACCCTGGTCTTCGCCCGGGAGCACGCCCTCGCCGGCGTCGTCCCCGGCCCGGAGGCCTTCCGGTACTTCGGCGACCTGCTCCAGACGGGCGCCGACGACGTGGGGCGGTACGCCATACCGGCCCCGCTGTCCGAAGGCATCCGGCTGATGGTGATCGGCGGGGTGCTGGTGATCGGCCTGGCCGTGGACACCCTGGCGGTGACGTATCGCAACGCCGCGCCGGCCGGCCTGCCGCTGCTGGCGCTGTACTCGGTCGCCGCGGGCCTGTCGGACGGGGCGGCCGACTGGCTGTGGTTCCTGGTGGCCGCCGCCGGCTATCTGCTGCTGCTGCTCGCCGAGGGCCGGGAGCGGCTCTCCCAGTGGGGCCGGGTCTTCGGCGGGGCCCCGCGCGGCCCGGGCGAGCAGCCCGGTCCGGTGGCCCCGGTGCGCACCGGCCGGCGGATCGGCGTGGCCGCGCTGGGCGTCGCCCTCGTGGTGCCGCTGCTGCCCCTGCCGGCGATACAGGGCGGCCTGCTGGACGGGACGGGCGCAGGGGTGGGCGCGGGCAACGGCGGCGGGGGCACGATCTCCGCGGTGAACCCGCTGGTGTCCCTGCGCGACAGCCTGAACGTGGACGAGGACCGCACGGTCCTGACCCTGCGCACCAACACCACCAACATCTCCGACATGTACCTGCGGATCGTGTCCCTGGACGACTTCGACGGCACCACCTGGAAGCCGTCCAAGCGCCATATCGTCGCCGTGCCGGACGACTTCCCCTCGCCCACCGGGCTGGGCTCCGCCGTGAAGCGCGCGGAGATCACGACCCGGATCGCGGCGGCCGAGGGGTACTCCCAGGACTGGCTGCCGATGCCGTACCCGCCCAGCGGTGTGCAGATCAACGGCAACTGGCGGTACGAGCCGGTCGGCATGACCCTGGTCGGCGACCACGGCCAGAACACCAGCGGCAAGACGTACCAGGTGACGAGCCTCGACGTGCAGCCGACGGCGGAGCAGCTGGCCTCGGCGCCCGAGCCGCCCGGCTCGATCGAGCGGGACTTCACCAAGGTCCCGGACTCGCTGCCGGCGGTGGTGGCCCAGCGCGCCGAGGAGATCACCAAGGACGCCAAGAGCGACTACGAGAAGGCGGTCGCGCTCCAGGACTACTTCGCGGTGACGGGCGGCTTCGAGTACGACACCGAGGTCGAGGTCGGCAACGGTCCCAACGCGATCGCCCGCTTCCTGCGCGACAAGCAGGGCTTCTGCGTGCACTTCTCGTTCGCGATGGCGGCGATGGCGCGCACGCTGGGCATACCGGCCCGGGTCGCGGTGGGCTTCGCACCGGGTTCCCCACAGGCGGACGGCTCGGTGGCGGTCGGTCTGAAGGACGCGCACGCCTGGCCCGAGCTGTACTTCGAGGGCGTCGGCTGGACCCGCTTCGAGCCGACCCCGACCCGGGGCACGACGCCCACCTACACGATCCCGGAGACCTCGGGCGACGCCCTCCCCGAGCTGCCGCAGGCCACGTCCTCCGCGGACGCCGCGCCGTCGACCGAACCCTCGGCGAGCACCAGCTGCTCGGCGGAGGACAAGAAGCTGGAGAACTGCGCGGGCGCGCTGCCGACGGACCCGACCGAGCAGGCCGGCGATGGCACCCCCTGGTACCAGCTCGCCGGCTGGGCGCTGCTGGGCTTCGCGGCACTCGCCCTGCCCCTGCTGCCGATGCTGTGGCGGCTGAGACGGCGTTCGGTGCGTCTGGCGTCCGCCCAGCACTCCGCGGCGGCCGGTGCGCCCCCGGTCCGGCCGGCGGACGGCTCCGGTCCGGCGGTGCTGCTGGACGTGCCGCCGCAGGAAGCGGCCACGGCGGCCGCCGGGCATGTCCTGGCGGTGTGGCGTGAGCTCACCGACACGGCCTGGGACTACGGCATCGAGCCGGACGAGGCGCTGACCCCGCGGCGGGCGGCGGCACGGATCGTCCGGATCGGCGAGCTGGACGACACGGTGGCCCGTTCGGTGCACCGGGTCGCCGGTGCCGTGGAGCAGGTGCTGTACGCGCCGGAGCCGAGGGCCGAGTCCGGGCTGGCCGACGAGGTCCGCGCGGTGCGGGCGGCCCTGCGGGGCAGGGTCAGCAGGCGCACGCGCCTGCGGGCCGTCGTGGCGCCGCGTTCGGCCATCCGCGCGGTCTGGGACCTCTCCGACCGCTGGACGGCCCTCAAGGCCTCCTGGACGGCCCGGCTGACCGCTCTGGTACGCCGGCCGTCGGGCCAGCAGAGCGGCTGAGGAGAAACAGCTGAGGAGGAACGGCTGAGGAGGAAGGAGCAGCCGACGCGGAACGGCCGTCCGAGAATGGCCGAAGAGCGTCGGCTGCTCCCTCCTCCTCAGCAACGCCCGAGCGACAACGCTTGAAGTGCAAACGCCCGAGGGGGCGACCACCCGGCCGGGTGGTCGCCC
>NZ_JBSFEV010000025.1:0-143305 GCF_053594615.1 Streptomyces sp. NPDC001858 | reverse complement strand
GACTGCCTTCGACACCGAGGGGCGAGCGGTCGAGGTCTGCGACACGGTCATGGCGGCGGACGCGTACGTCCTGTCGTACCAGCTCCCGGCCACGTAAGCGGGTGAGTGGCGGTGGTGCGCGGGGCCGTTCTCCCGAACTCGTACACCCCAACACGCTTACTCGTATAGACGAGTGGGCAAGTTGTGTGGCAGGGTGATCGTCGTGAGCCCGAGAGATCGGGTCGGCAGATCGCATCTTGTATAGACGAGTAGATAGGAACGCAACCTTGCGCACCATCCGTGTTGAGACCTCCGCCGCGACCATCCTCCTGACGGAGGCTCCCGAGCCGAAGGTCCGCGACCGTCAGACCGGCGAAATCGCCAAGGACACCGTGAGCGGTGAGGCCCTGATGACCATCGGCGTCGTCTACATCGAGGACGGGGAGTCCTCGCTCATCAAGGTCACCATCCCCGAGGGCGGTGTCTCCGAGGGGCTGAACCTCGGCGCTCCGGTCTCGCTGCCGGGGCTGATCGCCCGGCCGTGGGAGTCCGTGTTCAACGGGCAGCAGCGTCACGGCATCGCCTACCGCGCCGCCGCGGTCACCCCGGCCGCCTTCCCGGCCGTCATGGGGGCCTCGGCCTGATGTCCGACCTGACGACGCTCCTGGAGGTGGGTGGTCCTGTCGCCGCGCTCGGCGGTGGGGCCACCTACGCCCGAGCCAACCACCCGGGTCTCTGCTGGTCGGCGGTCGGCGGGCCGATATCCACCGTCCGACTCCTCAGTTCGTACGCCTCGGTCATGGAAGCCTGCGGCCTGACCGTCGCCCCGTCCCGGCTGCGGATCCTTGCAGTCAAGGCCACGACTCGACGGGAGATACGGCCGGTCCCGCCCCGCCGGGGCATCATCCGCCCGACCACGACCGGGCTGCGGCTTCGGCTCCGGCTCGCTCCGGGGCAGGAACCCGCCGACGTCGCCGCTTCGGCCGAACGGCTGCGGCACGCCTGGGGCGTCCACGCCGTGTACGTCTCCACCGTTAAGCCCGGTGTCGTCGAACTGCGGCTCGTCGGCTTCGACGTCCTGCGCAAGGTGCGGATGCCCCGCAAGGCCGAGGGCGGCTTCCTCAAGGTGCCGGTCGCGCTGAGGGAGGACGCCATGCCCTTCGTACGGGACTACCGGGCCGTTCCGCATCAACTCACCCTCGGCGCAACGCTGTCGGGCAAGTCCATGTACCTCCGGCACCTGGTCGCCGGGCTCGCCCGGCAGGACGTCGCCCTCGTAGGCGTCGACTGCAAGCGCGGGGTTGAGCTGGCCCCGTTCGCACCGCGTCTGTCGGCCCTCGCCACCGATCCGGACGAAGCCTCCGAGCTGCTGCCCGTCCTGGTCAAGGAGATGGAGGACCGATACGACCTGATCAAGGCCAGGCAAGGCATCGCCCCCGATCTCCCCGACGAAGAGATCACCTCCGACATCTGGGGCCTGCCCGAGAGCGAACGGCCTGTGCCCATCGTCCTGTTCGTCGACGAGGTGGCCGAGCTCTTCCTGACCGCCACCCGCAAGGACGAGGAGCGCCGCGACGAGATGGTCACGCAGCTCATCCGCCTCGCCCAGCTCGGCCGCGCGGCCGGCATCTACCTGGAGGTCTGCGGGCAGCGCTTCGGCGCTGAACTGGGCAAGGGCGCGACCATGCTCCGGGCCCAGTTGACCGGCCGCGTCTGCCACCGCGTCAATGACGAAGCCTCCGCAAAGATGGCCCTCGGCGACATCGCGCCGGAAGCGGTCTTCGCCGCATGCGCCATCCCTGCCGAACGTCCCGGCCTCGCGGTCGCGGGGGATACGTCCGGCGGCTGGTCCCGCATCCGCACCCCGTATCTCTCCCTCGGCGATGCTGCCGACGTCTGCCGGGAGACAGCTCACCTGGTGCCCGAGCTGCCCGCGCTGAAGCCCTTCCGGCCCGACGTCCCCGTTCGGCCTGTCCAGACCTCGGCCCCCGTCGTCCAGCCGCACCCCGTCACGGACTGACACCCCGCTTCAACGGTCGACGTGACCGCCTCACGCCACGTCCCTACCCCTCCATGTCTGAACCCGGAAGGAGCCGCCATGCGCGCCCAACTGGCCCGCGTCGACGCGGTGCTCGTACAGGCGCTCATCGCCGCCGCGCTGTCCTTCGCCCACATCCATGACGTCGCCGTCGCGGCCGGACAGGACGGCTGGAAGGCCTGGGCCTACCCCGTCTCCGTCGACCTGCTGCTTGTCGCCGCCTGGCGTCGACTGCGCTCCGGCTCGGCCAAGGGCGCGGCCTGGTGCTGGTTCGTCATCGCGCTCACCGCTTCCCTCGGCGCGAACATCGCCACGGCCGGCCTGCTCGACCTCGGCAACGTCCCGGCCTGGCTGCGCATCCTCGTCGCGGGCTGGCCCGCCGTCGCCTTCCTCGGCGGAACCCTCCTCGCCCATTCCACACCCAAGGCGGCCGACGAAGTCATGACCATCGAGGGCCAGAAGGAGGAGCCCGAATCCGAACCCGAGCCGCCCGCCCCACCCGCCATCGAGGCATCGCCGGAACGCCCCGCCCTCCCGGTCCCGGCCGCCCTCATCGATCACGCCCGCAAGGTCGCCGCCGAACACCACACCCGAACCGGCACCCCCATGCACGTCCCGACCCTGCGCGCCCGCCTCGGCGTCCCGGCGCCCATGGCCGAAGCCATCGCCGCCCACCTCTAAAGGGAGCTCTGATGACCGCCAACCGCCGCTTCCGCAACGTCACCCGCATCGGCCCCGTGCAGATCGGCACCGCCTACGACCACCGCGGCCGCGAGAAGCACACCGCCGCCTGCACCGCCCCGCGCTGCAACTTCTCCGCCGACTACGACAGCCGCGCCGCCGCCGAGCTGGCCGCCCGCACCCACCGCTGCCCCGTCCGCTGAAAGGACCCAGTACCCCGTGACCGTCAGCCTCCCGCTCGTCGTCGTCCTCGGCTTCTTCGCCTGGGCGGCGGTCAAGTTCCTCGGCGTCCGCGTCTGGATCGTCGTCCTGATCACCCTCTTCGGCTTCTGGCTCTCGCGCACCTTCCTCGCCCCCGCCATCGAATCAGGCACGCGTACCGGCGTGACCGTCATAAACAGCGAACACATCTAGACGAGTAGACAGGAGATCGCAGCAGTGTTCCTGCCCAAGTACCCGGACAACCCCACCCCACCGCCCGCGCACACCCACACCCCGACCGACCCGACCCCCGTCCCGGTCCGGCGCTCGCTCCCCTCGGTGTCCATCGATCAGAAGACCGTCGCGGCCGTGCTCGTCGGCGGAGTCGTCCTCACCGCGCTCCTGGCCGCCGTCACCGTCACCGCCATCTCGGTCGCCGTCGCCGCCGTGGTCCTGCGCTCCCTGCTCCGCGACCACCACCGCCGCTGACCTGCGCCAGACCTCCGGGGCGGCGCGACACAGCCACGCATCCGCCGCCCCGGCGGCCCACCCCTCCCGAAGTGCCCGTCAGAAGGAGAACCGCCATCTTCACCCGCGCCACCCCGCCCCCACTCCCAGAACTCAGCAACCTCGCCGCAGGCGGCACCCTGCCCGGTATCCTCCGCCAACTCTCCGGCCTCGGCGGCTGCACCCACCCGATCCGCCTCGACGGCCACCGCACCGAATACGACATCGACACGACCACCGGCGAAATCGGCCGCATCCTCCACCGCCTCGACTCGGGCGACCTCCCGGCCGGCCAACTCCTCGTCCGCTGCAACAACCGCCGCACCACCCGCTGCCCGGCCTGCTCCGAGGTCTACCGCCGCGACACCTTCCAACTGATCACCGCCGGACTACGCGGCGGCAAAGGCACCCCCGAACACGTCGCCACCCACCCCCGCGTCTTCGCCACCTTCACCGCCCCCGGATTCGGCCCCGCCCACAACCGCCGCACCGACGGCCGCCCCTGCCGCTGCGGCACCCACCACGACCAGGACGACGACGCCCTCGGCACCCCGCTCAACCCCGACACCTACGACTACGAAGCCGCCGTCCTCTGGAACGCCCACGCCGGACCCCTCTGGCGCCGCTTCTCGATCTACCTGCGCCGGGAAGTCGCCAAGCGCGCGGGCCTGTCACAGCGGGAGCTCCGCGACCACGCCCGCGTGTCCTTCGCCAAGGTCGCCGAATACCAAAAGCGCGGCGCGGTCCACTTCCACGCCGTCATCCGCGTCGACGGCCCCGGCGGCGGCGAGACTCCGCCTCCGACGTGGTCCACCGCCGAGCTGCTGACCGATGCCATCGGCGCTGCCGCGTCCAAGGTCCGGGTCGACGGACCCACCATCGACGGCCGCACCCACACCTTCACCTTCGGCCGCCAACTCGACGTCCGCACCATCCGATCCGCCGACTTCAACGACAGCCAGGAGCTCACCGAACGCGCCGTCGCCGCCTACATCGCCAAGTACGCCACCAAGGGCGCCGAGACCGCCACAGGGGCGCTCGACCGTCCCCTGAAGTTCGTCGCCGAACTCGCCCAGCTCGACATCAGCGAACACGCCCGCCGCCTGATCCGAACCGCCTGGGCGCTCGGCGCACGCAAGGACCTGGAACACCTCCGCCTGCGCGCCTGGGCCCACATGCTCGGCTTCCGCGGCCACTTCTCCACCAAGTCCCGCCGCTACTCCACCACCCTCGGTGCACTCCGCGACGCCCGCGCCGAATGGCGACGAGCCCAAGCAGCGACCGAAACACCCGGCAACGCGCCCGAGACGACGTACGTCCTCGCCCACTGGGCCTTCGCCGGAACCGGCCTCTCCGACACCGAAGCCTGGCTCTCTTCCAGCCTCCACTGCGAGGCACAACCCACGATCTCCGCCTCGAAAGGAGCCGCCGCATGACCACCGCAACCCCCGAACTGCTCACCGTGCCTGAGGTCATGACCCGGCTCAAGGTCGGCCGCACCAAGGTCTACGACCTGATTCGTACCCGGCGCCTGGTCTCCATCAAGGTCGACGGATGCCGCCGGATCCCTGACGACGCCGTACGGGACTTCATCGTCCGTGGGATCGGAGAGGCTGCCTGATGGCCAAGAAGCGCCCCAACGGCGGCGGGACCATCACCAAGCGCAAGGACGGCCGCTATCAGGGGGCCGCGTACGTCACCGACACTGACGGCAACCGGGTCCGGAAATACGTCTATGGCTCGACCTGGGACGAGACGAACGAGAAGCTCGGCAAGCTCCAGGACCAGGAGCGCAACGGCGTCCCGGTGCCGTCCCGTGCCTGGACGCTCGGGGAGTGGCTGGCCTACTGGCTGGAGCACATCATCAAGCCGGAGCGCGAGCACAACACGTACGTCAAGTACGAGTCCAAGCTGCGGCTGTACCTGGTGCCGCACCTCGGGAAGAAGCCGCTCTCCAAGCTGACGCCCGCCCAGCTCCGCACCTTCATGGCCACGCTCAAGCGAGAGAAGGTCGGCGCGGCCACCCGCTTCGAGGTGCTGCGCGTCCTCCGGAACGGCCTCAACGCGGCCATGCGCGAGGAGCTGCTGACGCGCAACGTCGCGCTCCTGGTCGACATGCCCAAGGTCAGCAAGGACAAGGGCACCGCCTGGAACGCGCGTGAGGCGATCACGTTCCTTCGCTCAGCCCGTGCCCACCGCCTCTACGCGGCCGGCGTCCTGGTGCTCGTGCTCGGCCTGCGTCGGGGCGAACTCCTCGGCCTGCGCTGGCAGGACGTCGACTTCGAGGCCGGCCAGTTCACCCCGGTCAAGCAGGTGCAGCGGGTCAAGGGCGTGGGCCTGGTGCTGAAGGATCTCAAGACCGAGTCCTCACAGGCGGTGCTCCCGCTGCCCGAGTTCTGTGCCCGTGCCCTGGAGGAGCGCCGGGAGCTCCAGGAACTGGAACGCAAGATCGCCGGTGCGCACTGGGCGCAGGAGGAGGGACACGACCTGATCTTCTCCTCCGAGCACGGCGGCATGATCGACCCGATGGGCTTCTCCCGGACCTTCGACCGCCTCGTGAGGCGGGCCGGTGTGCGCCGCATCACGGTCCGGCTCGCCCGACACACCTGCGGCACCCTGCTCGCCTTCCTGAAGGTGCATCCCAAGGTCGCTCAGGCGATCCTGCGGCACAGCCAGATCAGCATGACCATGGACGTCTATACACACGTTGTGGGCGACGGCGAGCGGGAGGCTGTGGGGATGCTGGCCGAGCTCCTGGAAGACCCGCTCATCGGCTGACCGGCTGATCGCAGCCGGTCACGGCCGTTGATGTCAGCCGTAGATGTCAAAGACCCCCAACCATGATCGGTTGGGGGTCTTTACGCTGGTGGGGCTAACAGGATTTGAACCTGTGGCCTCATCCTTATCAGGGATGCGCTCTAACCAACTGAGCTATAGCCCCGCCGCGCTCTGCGGTGTGTGTCCCGCGCGCTGACTCCTGAAGATTAGCGCACGACGTGGGCAGTCCCAAAATCGATAGTCGCGGGACCCTCGGCGAGGTTTGAAACCGCTATGACGACAAAGGTCACTCGTCCTCGGCCAGCGTCAGCTCGACGCCTCCGACGAAGCCTGCGGACAGGTTGTAGATGAACGCGCCGAGGGTGGCCAGCGCCGTCGCGAGGACCACGTCGATGACCGCGATGATCGACGTGAACATCAGAACGTGGGGGAGCGACAGGAACGACTGGAGGTCGAAGCCGTTCGACTCGTTCGAGCCGGTGGCCTCCGAGATCGTGCCGCCGACCGTCGAGAAGACGCCCATCGCGTCCATGACCATCCACAGCACGGCCGCCGCGACGATCGTGCAGATGCCCAGCGCGATGGAGAGCAGGAAGCTGACCTTCATCACCGACCACGGGTCGGCCTTCGACACCCGCAGCCGCGCCTTGCGGACGCGGGGCGTGGTGCGCGCGCCCGTCCGCGGCCGCCGCACCGCGTCGGCCGCCTGGGCCGCGGCGGCGGGCCCGGCCGGCGGCACGGGCGCGGGCGCCTGCGTCGGGTAGGCCTGCGGCGGGTGGTAGGGCCCCGCGGGCTGCTGCGGCTGACGTTCGCCGGGGAGCGGCGAAGCCTCCTGCTCAGCCCGTGAGCCTCGGGTGTCCGTCACGGTTCCCCCCTGGGATCCCTTGGCACCTTTGGTGTCGGTCGAGGGTGCCGACGAGGGGGACTCGGCCACGGGGGCCTTGATCGCCTTCAGCTGGGTCGTGTGCGTGTCCGCCGCACGTCCCTCGCCGCCCCCCGCGCCCCGCGCGTCGGTCGTACGCGCGTCCCCCGCCGACGCGGCGGAGCCACGGCCGCCGCCGTTCTTGTCCGTACCGGCAGACGTACCGGCGCCCGTGGCTCCGCTCACGATGACTCACTCCTCGGTGCTACTCAGCCGAGGGCGACTCACCCTCGTCCGTGCCGGAGGTCGTGGTCTGCTCGGCGGTCTCGTCGACGGTGTCCTCACCGTCGACCTCTTCCGCTTCGCGCCCCGCCTCGGCGTTACGTGCGATGCCGACGACGGCATCGCGCTTGCCCAAGTTGATCAGTTGGACGCCCATGGTGTCACGGCCCGTCTCCCTGACCTCGTTGACTCGCGTACGAATCACACCGCCGGACAGCGAGATGGCGAGGATCTCGTCGGTCTCCTCGACCACCAGCGCGCCGACGAGCGAGCCACGGTCCTCCACGATCTTGGCAGCCTTGATACCGAGGCCGCCACGTCCTTGGACGCGGTACTCGTCGACGGCGGTTCGCTTCGCGTACCCGCCGTCTGTGGCAGTGAACACGAACGTACCGGGTCGAACAACATTCATCGAGAGCAGTTGGTCTCCCTCACGGAAGCTCATGCCCTTGACGCCCGAGGTCGCACGGCCCATGGGCCGCAGGCTTTCGTCCGTGGCGGTGAACCTGATCGACTGTGCCTTCTTGCTGATCAGAAGCAGATCATCGTCGGCCGAGACGAGTTCGGCTCCGATCAGTTCGTCGTCGGAACCGTCCTCCGTCTCACGGAGATTGATCGCGATGACACCACCGGAACGCGGCGAATCGTAATCCTTCAGAGGCGTCTTCTTCACCAGACCGCCCTTGGTGGCCAGGATCAGATATGGCGCCGCCTCGTAGTCGCGGATCGCGAGGATCTCGGCGATCGCCTCGTCCGGCTGGAAGGCCAGCAGGTTCGCGACGTGCTGACCGCGCGCGTCCCGGCCGGCGTCGGGCAGCTCGTACGCCTTCGCGCGGTACACACGGCCCTTGTTGGTGAAGAACAGCAGCCAGTGATGCGTGGTGGAGACGAAGAAGTGGTCGACGATGTCGTCTTCCTTGAGCTTCGCCCCGCGGACGCCCTTGCCGCCGCGCTTCTGGGAACGGTAGTCATCCGTCTTCGTGCGCTTGACGTAGCCACCGCGCGAGATGGTGACGACGATGTCCTCCTCGGCGATGAGGTCCTCGATGGACATGTCACCGTCGTAGGGCACCAGCATCGTCTTGCGGTCGTCGCCGTACTTCTCGACGATCGCGGCCAGTTCCTCGCTCACGATGCCGCGCTGGCGGACCGGGGACGCAAGGATCGCGTTGTACTCGGTGATCTTCGCCTGGAGTTCGTCGTGCTCCTGGATGATCTTCTGACGCTCCAGCGCGGCCAGTCGGCGCAGCTGCATCTCGAGGATCGCGTTGGCCTGGATCTCGTCGATCTCCAGGAGGCCCATGAGGCCCGTACGGGCGATCTCCACGGTGTCGCTGCGCCGGATCAGCGCGATGACCTCGTCGATGGCGTCCAGGGCCTTCAGGAGGCCACGCAGGATGTGCGCCCGCTCCTCGGCCTTGCGCAGCCGGAAGCGCGTGCGGCGGACGATGACCTCGATCTGGTGCGCCACCCAGTGCCGGATGAACGCGTCCAGGGAGAGGGTGCGCGGAACGCCGTCGACCAGGGCCAGCATGTTGGCGCCGAAGTTCGACTGCAGATCCGTGTGCTTGTAGAGGTTGTTGAGGACGACCTTGGCGACCGCGTCCCGCTTCAGGACGATGACCAGGCGCTGACCGGTACGCGACGACGTCTCGTCACGGACGTCGGCGATGCCGCCGATCTTGCCGTCCTTCACCAGGTCGGCGATCTTCTGCGCGAGGTTGTCCGGGTTCACCTGGTACGGCAGTTCCGTGACCACCAGGCACTGGCGGTTCTGGATCTCCTCGACCTCGACCACCGCGCGCATCGTGATCGAACCGCGGCCCGTGCGGTAGGCCTCCTCGATGCCCTTGCGCCCGACGACGAGCGCGCCGGTCGGGAAGTCGGGGCCCTTGATGCGCTCGATGAGCGCATCCAGCAGCTCCTCGTGCGAGGCCTCCGGGTGCTCCAGGTACCACTGGGCGCCGGCCGCGACCTCGCGCAGGTTGTGCGAGGGGATGTTCGTGGCCATGCCGACCGCGATGCCGGCCGAGCCGTTGATCAGCAGGTTCGGGAACCGGGCCGGCAGGACGGTCGGCTCCTGGGAGCGGCCGTCGTAGTTGTCCGTGAAGTCGACGGTCTCCTCGTCGATGTCGCGGACCATCTCCATGGACAGCGGCATCATCTTGCACTCGGTGTACCGCATGGCGGCCGCCGGGTCGTTGCCGGGAGAGCCGAAGTTGCCGTTGGAGTCCACCAGCGGCATCCGCATCGACCACGGCTGCGCGAGCCGGACCAGCGCGTCGTAGATCGAGGAGTCGCCGTGCGGGTGGTAGTTGCCCATGACGTCGCCGACGACGCGGGCGCACTTGTAGAAGCCCTTCTCGGGCCGGTAGCCGCCGTCGTACATGGCGTACAGGACGCGCCGGTGGACGGGCTTGAGGCCGTCCCGGACGTCCGGCAGCGCACGCGAGACGATGACGGACATCGCGTAGTCGAGGTAGGAGCGCTGCATCTCCGTCTCGAGCCCGACGGGCTCGATGCGCATCACGACGTCGCCGCCCTCTTCAGGCGTGACGGGAGTGTTCTCGTCGGTCATTGCTGGTGGGGATCCTTCCTGGTGCGGTCAGCTGAGACCGACTCAAATGTCGAGGAAGCGGACGTCCTTGGCGTTGCGCTGGATGAACGCGCGGCGGGCTTCGACGTCCTCGCCCATGAGGACGGAGAACAGGTCGTCGGCCTGGGCGGCGTCGTCCAGGGTGACCTGGCCGAGGACGCGGTGCTCCTGGTCCATCGTGGTGATGCGCAGCTCCTCGGCGTTCATCTCGCCGAGACCCTTGAAGCGCTGGATGGAGTCCTCGCGCACCCGCTTGCCGCGCTGGCGGCCCAGCTCGATCAGCGCGTCGCGCTCGCGGTCGGAGTAGGCGTACTCGACCTCGTCCCGGCCCCACTTGATCTTGTAGAGCGGCGGACGGGACAGGAACACGTGCCCGGCCTCGACCAGCGGCCGCATGAAGCGGAACAGGAAGGTCAGCAGCAGGGTGTTGATGTGCTGGCCGTCGACGTCGGCGTCCGCCATCAGGATGATCTTGTGATAGCGGAGCTTGGAGATGTCGAAGTCCTCGTGCACACCGGTGCCGAAGGCGGAGATCAGCGCCTGGATCTCCTGGTTCTGCAGGATCTTGTCGATCCGCGCCTTCTCGACGTTGAGGATCTTGCCCCGGATCGGGAGGATCGCCTGGTACTGCGGGTTGCGGCCGGACTTGGCCGAACCGCCGGCGGAGTCACCCTCGACGATGAAGATCTCGCACTTGATGGGGTCGTTCGACTGGCAGTCGGAGAGCTTGCCCGGCAGGGACGCCGACTCCAGCAGGCCCTTACGGCGCGTCAGGTCGCGGGCCTTGCGGGCCGCCACGCGCGCGGTGGCCGCCTGGATGCCCTTGCGGACGATGTCCGCCGCCTCGACCGGGTTGCGGTCCAGCCAGTCGTTGAGGTGCTCGTAGACGGCCTTCTGGACGAAGGTCTTCGCCTCGGTGTTGCCCAGCTTGGTCTTGGTCTGGCCCTCGAACTGCGGCTCGCTCAGCTTGACGGAGATGATCGCGGTCAGGCCCTCGCGGATGTCGTCGCCCGTGAGGTTGTCGTCCTTCTCGCGCAGCAGCTTCTTGTCGCGCGCGTACTTGTTGACCAGGTTGGTCAGCGCCGCGCGGAAGCCCTCCTCGTGCGTGCCGCCCTCATGCGTGTGGATGATGTTGGCGAAGGAGTACACGCCCTCGCTGTAGCCGCTGTTCCACTGCATGGCGACTTCGAGGGAGAGGGCCTTGTCCTTGTCCTCCGCCTCGAGGTCGATCACCGTCGGGTGCACCACGTCGCCCTTGCGGGAGTTGAGGTACTTCACGAAGTCGACGATGCCGCCCTCGTAGTGGTACGTGACGGTCTTGACCTCGTCCTTCTCGTCCGCACCCGCCTCGTCCGCCCCGGCGGTGGCCTTCGCCGACTCGCGCTCGTCGGTGAGCTTGATCGTCAGGCCCTTGTTGAGGAACGCCATCTCCTGGAAGCGCCGCGAGAGCGTCTCGAAGGAGTACTCCGTGGTCTCGAAGATGTCGCCGTCCGCCCAGAAGGTGACCGAGGTGCCGGTCTCGTCCGTGGCCTCGTGCTTGACCAGCGGGGCCGTGGGGACGCCCATCTTGTAGTCCTGCGTGTGGCGGTGGCCGTCGGTCTTGACCTCGACCGCGACCTTGCTCGACAGGGCGTTCACGACCGAGACGCCGACGCCGTGCAGACCACCGGAGACCGCGTAACCGCCGCCGCCGAACTTGCCGCCCGCGTGCAGCACCGTGAGCACGACCTCAAGGGCCGGCTTGCCCTCGGAGGGGACGATGCCCACCGGGATGCCGCGGCCGTTGTCGATGACGCGCACACCGCCGTCGGCCAGGATCGTCACGTCGATGGTGTCCGCGTGGCCGGCCAGCGCCTCGTCGACCGAGTTGTCGACGACCTCGTACACGAGGTGGTGCAGCCCTCGCTCACCGGTCGAACCGATGTACATACCGGGTCGCTTGCGGACGGCGTCCAGGCCCTCGAGGACGGTAATGGCGCTGGCGTCGTACGAGGCGGTGACCTCGCTGCTCGAGATGCTCGAGTGGGTCGAGTTGCTCGAGTTGCTCGAGGCGATGACCTCGTCGTTCGCGCCGGCGTCGGTGGACGGGATGTTCTCGTTGGGGTTGCCGGAATCGGCCACGAAGCGCCCTTTCTGGCACAGCACTAGCCAGGCTCGTCGGCGGGTTGCCGGAGCGGCTGCGGCATGTTGCGTTGGTAAGCCTTGATCAGCGTTGCTCAGCTTTTCCCGGGCGGTCCCCACGTTCGGGGCGGGATTGGCTTCCAGTCTACCGGTAGCACTGACAGTGATGGGGGTTTGCCGGTACCTGAGTCCGCATGTGCCGCCCTCAACCGGTCTCTTCCGGGTCCCGATATGTGGATGGGGGCTCCAAGAGGCTCACGGAGGCACTCAGCGCTTCCGGGTGTCAACCCTTGGCTACTTGGGAGTCACGTCGGAATTCGCACCCGCACGCGGGCACACGGAACGAAGGCCGGGCGGTCCCGACGGAACCCTCCCGGCCTTCGGATACGTGACATACGTCACCCGTAGGTATCGCCGGGACCGGTGCTCCCAGGGGCCCTCAAGGGGCCGTAGCGGCGCACGGGACCGCTGGGACCCAGCACCTTGATCAGCCGCACCGTGCCGTGCCCCAGATCCTCGTTCAGGCGCGCCACCAGCGTCGGGGCGAGCAGCCGCAGGTTCGTCGCCCAGGCCGTGGAGTCGCAGCGCACGATCAGCGTCCGCTCGTCCTCGTCGTACCGCTCCGGCAGGCAGTGCTTGGCCAGGTCCTCGCCGACGATCTGCGGCCACCGGCCCATCACCCCGCCCACCGCCGCCGGCGCCTCCCAGCCGCGCTCGGTGAGCAGCCGGTTGATCGCGGCGCCCAGCGCCATCGGGTCGCGGCCGTCGGCGCGCGCTCCGGAGCGCAGGCCGCCCCCGCGCCGGGCCTGCTTCTTCTGCTGCACCGCGTCCCCACGCGCGCGTGCCTGCTCGCGTGCGGCCTTGAGCGCCACGCGCGCGAGGTCGACGCCGGAGGGCTCGGGGCCGCGCTCAGGGGCCCGCTCCGGGGCCGGTTCGTCGGCGCTCATACCCGCTCCACCGTCCCCCCGGACACGGTGTACCGCGCCCCCGCGAGGACGTCCGGCACGTCGTCGTCGACCGCGGCCGTCACCAGCACCTGCTCGCCGGGCGCGACCAGTTCGGCCAGCCGCTCCCGCCGACGGGCGTCCAGCTCGGCGAAGACGTCGTCCAGGACCAGCACCGGCTCGTTGCCCTCGGCCCGCAGCAGGTCGTAGGAGGCCAGCCGCAGCGCCAGCGCGTACGACCAGGACTCGCCGTGCGAGGCGTACCCCTTGGCCGGCATCGGGCCGAGCTTGAGGATCACATCGTCCCGATGGGGGCCGACCAGCGTGACGCCCCGCTCGATCTCCTGCTTGCGGGCGTCCGCGAGCGCGGCCATGAGCTGCCCGTAGAGCTCCTCACGCGTGTGTGCCTCGCCGGGGGCCGACGACTTGTACTCCAGGGCCACCGGACCGCCACCGGGCGCCAGCTGCTCGTACGCCTTGTCGGCGAGCGGCTGGACCGCGGCCACCAGGTCGAGCCGCTGGGCGAGCAGCTCGGCGCCCACGCGCGCGAGGTGCTGATCCCAGACGTCGAGCGTCGACAGGTCCATGGTCCGGCCGCCGTGCCTGCGGGCGAGCGCGGCGCTCTTCAGGAGGGTGTTGCGCTGCTTGAGGACCCGCTCGTAGTCGGAGCGCACACCCGCCATGCGCGGGGAGCGGGCGGTGATCAGCTCGTCCAGGAAGCGGCGGCGCTCACCCGGGTCGCCCTTCACCAGGG
Organism: Streptomyces sp. NPDC001858; assembly: GCF_053594615.1. Lineage (NCBI taxonomy): Bacteria > Bacillati > Actinomycetota > Actinomycetes > Kitasatosporales > Streptomycetaceae > Streptomyces > Streptomyces sp. NPDC001858. Next base: position 129,562 of record NZ_JBSFEV010000025.1, on the reverse strand, counting down.
CGAGGTCCTCGGGCGCGAACAGCACGGTCCGCACGATGCCGAGCACATCACGCGGCCTGACCTGCGAGGACCTGTTGATGCGGGCGCGGTTGGATTTGCCGGGGTTCAGCTCCAGCTCGACCAGCTGCTGCCGCTCGCCCTGCTTGACCTGCGCCCGGATGATCGCGCGGTCGGCGCCCATGCGGACCAGGGGCGCGTCCGAGGCGACCCGGTGGCTGCCGAGGGTGGCGAGGTAGCCGACGGCCTCGACGAGGTTCGTCTTGCCCTGCCCGTTGGGGCCCACGAAGGCGGTGACGCCCGGGTCGAGCGGAACTTCGACCCGGGCGTACGAGCGGAAGTCGGCCAGCGACAGATGCGTGACGTGCATGGTCGTTCGCCGACCTCCCCCAGGGTTGTGGATCGCGGTGCGACCCTGTGGATCACTTGGTCGTGGACTACTTCGTCTCGACGGCGTGGCCGCCGAACTGGTTGCGCAGCGCCGCGATCATCTTCATCTGCGGCGAGTCGTCCTGCCGGGACGCGAACCGCGCGAACAGCGAGGCCGTGATCGCGGGCAGCGGGACGGCGTTGTCGATGGCGGCCTCGACGGTCCAGCGGCCCTCGCCGGAGTCCTGTGCGAAGCCGCGCAGCTTGTCGAGGTGCTCGTCCTCGTCGAGCGCGTTGACCGCGAGGTCCAGCAGCCAGGACCGGATGACCGTGCCCTCCTGCCAGGAGCGGAAGACCTCGCGCACGTCCGTGACGGAGTCGACCTTCTCCAGGAGCTCCCAGCCCTCGGCGTAGGCCTGCATCATGGCGTACTCGATGCCGTTGTGGACCATCTTCGCGAAGTGGCCGGCGCCGACCTTGCCGGCGTGGACCGCTCCGAACTCGCCCTCGGGCTTGAGGGCGTCGAAGACCGGCTGCACCTTGGCGACGTTCTCCGCGGCCCCGCCGTACATCAGCGCATAGCCGTTCTCCAGGCCCCAGACGCCGCCCGAGACGCCGCAGTCGACGAAGCCGATGCCCTTGGCGGCGAGTTCCTCGGCGTGCTTCTCGTCGTCCGTCCAGCGGGAGTTGCCGCCGTCCACGACCACGTCGCCCGGCTCCAGGAGCTCGCCGAGCTCGTCGACGGTGGACTGGGTCGCGGCGCCGGCCGGAACCATCACCCAGACCACGCGCGGGCCGCTGAGCTTGCCCACCAGCTCCTGGAGGCTGTGGACATCGGCGAGGTCCGGGTTGCGGTCGTATCCGACGACGGTGTGGCCTGCGCGGCGTATCCGCTCGCGCATGTTGCCGCCCATCTTGCCGAGGCCGACGAGACCGAGCTCCATCAGTTGTTCCTTAGGTCGCTGTGTGGCGTGTGGGGCACCTTCGTACCCATGTCCGAGCCTAAACCCGGACCGTCACGCACACCTGTGGGCATACGCGCTCAAACGAACGCTCCCACCTGCGGCTTTCCCACAGGCCGGGGACGCTTTCTCCACGGCCTGTGGACAACATCCGCAGCTCAGCCGCTCAGGCGCACCGGCATGATCAGGTACTTGTAGGCCTCGTCCGCCTCCGCGTCCAGCGCCGGCTTGCCGCTGAGCAGCGCGGGCTTCGTGGACGTCGTGAAGGACAGCTGGGCGACCGGGGAGTCGATCGCGCTCAGGCCGTCCAGCAGGAAGGTCGGGTTGAAGGCGATCGAGATGTCGTCGCCCTCGAGCTGGGCGTCGACCCGCTCCACAGCCTGTGCGTCGTCGCTGGAGCCGGCCTCCAGGATGAGCACGCCCTGCTCGAAGCTGAGCCGCACCGGGGTGTTGCGCTCGGCGACCAGCGCGACGCGCTTGACGGCCTCCACGAAGGGGGCGGTCTCGATCACGGCGACGGAGTTGAACTCGGTCGGGAACAGCGTGCGGTACTTCGGGAGGTCGCCCTCCAGGAGGCGGGTCGTCGTACGACGGCCGGCGCCCTCGAAACCGATGAGCCCCTCGCCGGAACCCGAGCCGGAGAGCGCCAGGATGACGCTGTCGCCGCTCGTGAGGGCCTTGGCGGTGTCCAAGAGCGTCTTGGCGGGGACCAGGGCGACCGCGGACGCGTCGGGGTTCTCCGGCTTCCACAGGAACTCGCGGACCGCGAAGCGGTAGCGGTCGGTGGAGGCCAGCGTGACGGTGTCGCCCTCGATCTCGATGCGCACACCGGTGAGCACCGGCAGCGTGTCGTCACGACCGGCGGCGATGGCCACCTGAGCGGCCGCGGAGGCGAAGACCTCGCCGGGGACGGTGCCCGTGGCGTTCGGCATCTGCGGCAGCGACGGGTACTCCTCCACCGGCAGGGTGTGGAGCGTGAACCGCGAGGAGCCGCAGACCACCGTGGCCCGTACACCGTCTGTGGAGATCTCCACCGGACGGTTGGGCAGGGCGCGGCAGATGTCCGCGAGCAGTCGGCCGGACACGAGGACCGTGCCCTCCTCCTCGACCTCGGTCTCGACGGAGACCCGCGCGGAGACCTCGTAGTCGAAGCTGGACAGGCTCAGCTGGCCGTCCTCGGCCTTCAGCAGCAGGCCGGCGAGGACCGGCGCCGGCGGACGGGCCGGGAGGCTGCGCGCCGCCCAGGCCACGGCCTCCGCGAGTACGTCGCGTTCCACCCGGATCTTCACTCTTGCCGCCTCCTGCTGTTGCCGGCGCTTCTCGCCCTGCCTGGCCTTCGTCGTCTGTCTCGGTGTCGTCGGCCCCGAGGCGGGGCAGAACCACCGGGGACCAGTCTGACGCACCGCACTGACAGCTGGTGCCCCTCGGGGTCAAGTCGTGACGAGGGGCAGCCGGGCGCCGAGGAGCGAGTTGTGCACAGGACCCCCTTCTAAACGGATTCCTCGCTCTCTCTAGTTGGGAGTAGTAGTAGGGGCTGTGGAAACGGTGGATAACTGCGTTTTCGCAGCTCAGCATCGGTTTTTTATCCACTGGTCCTGTGGGTGGAGGCGGTGGATAACCGGGGCCCTCTGTGGAGAACAGAAAGTTCTGCACACTCCATGCACAGGCAGGGGCGAGTTGTCCCCAGAAGCGTCCCCAGGTTTACCCACGTTTCCCACAGGGCAACCCGGCAGCTTCGTGTGACGCCTTTCACTCGACCCGGTGACGAGGCGCGTCGTGTTGCCGAACAGTGGACAGACATGTGGAGAAGCCGGGGATCGCTGGGGACAACCGGCCGCAGCCTGTGGGTTGCCGGTGGACAACTCCATGCACAGCCTGTGGATCATTTTCTTGTCCACAGCCTGTGGATAAACTTTGTCCACGAATCCACAGCCACTTGACCTGGCTCGATGGTCTCTCACCGAGTCAGCCTGTGGATACAGTCTGGACAACTTCCCGGTCCCCAGGGTGTGGACGGGAAAAAGTCACCGAATCTGTGGAGAGTGGCCGTAACCCGGCCGGTAATCGAACAGCGGGTGAGCGCCGCACGACGGTTGCCGGTCGACGCCGGCGGGGGGTGGACGCCTCCAGGACGACGAAAAGCGCCCCCGGATGTCCTCCGGGGGCGCCCTCAGCGGCGTCCGCAACGCGATGTGTCGGTGCGGTCGGTGCGGTCGCTCGGTGCCGTCAGCCGTTCTTGATGCGGTTGGTCAGCTCCGTCACCTGGTTGTAGATGGAGCGCCGCTCGGCCATGAGATTGCGGATCTTGCGGTCGGCGTGCATGACCGTCGTGTGGTCGCGGCCGCCGAACAGCGCGCCGATCTTCGGCAGTGACAGGTCCGTCAGCTCACGGCACAGGTACATGGCGATCTGGCGGGCCGTGACGAGCTGGCGGCCGCGCGAGCTGCCGCACAGGTCCTCGATCGTGAGGCCGAAGTAGTCGGCCGTCGCGCTCATGATCGCGGTCGAGGTGATCTCGGGCGTGGAGTCGTCGCCGCCGGGGATCAGATCCTTGAGGACGATCTCCGTCAGGCCGAGGTCCACCGGCTGCCGGTTGAGTGACGCGAACGCCGTCACCCGGATCAGCGCGCCCTCCAGCTCGCGGATGTTGCGCGAGATGCGGGACGCGATGAACTCCAGGACCTCCGGCGGGGCGTTGAGCTGCTCCTGGACCGCCTTCTTGCGCAGGATCGCGATGCGGGTCTCCAGCTCGGGCGGCTGGACGTCGGTGGTCAGGCCCCATTCGAAACGGTTCCTCAGCCGGTCCTCCAGCGTCACCAGCTGCCTGGGCGGCCGGTCGCTGGACAGCACGATCTGCTTGTTCGCGTTGTGGAGCGTATTGAAGGTGTGGAAGAACTCCTCCTGCGTCGACTCCTTGTCCGCGAGGAACTGGATGTCGTCGACGAGCAGGATGTCCATCTCGCGGTACCGCTTGCGGAAGCTGTCGCCCTTGCCGTCGCGGATGGAGTTGATGAACTCGTTGGTGAACTCCTCCGAGCTCACGTACCGCACGCGCGTGCCCGGGTAGAGGCTTCGCGCGTAGTGCCCGATGGCGTGCAGCAGGTGCGTCTTGCCCAGGCCCGACTCCCCGTAGATGAAGAGGGGGTTGTAGGCCTTCGCGGGCGCCTCGGCGACGGCGACGGCGGCCGCGTGCGCGAACCGGTTGGAGGCGCCGATGACGAAGGTGTCGAAGAGGTACTTCGGGTTCAGGCGCGCCGTCGGCTCACCGGGGCCGGCCTTCGTCGGCGAGGACTGCGCGGCCGACGGTCCGGGCGTACCCGGGCCGTGCTGGCCGGGGCCGTGCTGCCCCGGGCCGCCGCGGTGCGGATGGCCGGGACCGGCCGACGGCGGCTCGGGCCGCTCGCGGCGGCCGGCGTCGCGCTGGTCGTAGTCGGACCGGGACTGCTCGTACTCCGACCGCTGCTGCTCGTACGGCGACGGGTCGTAGGGCGGCCGCTCCATCGACTGGGGGCGGTAGTCCTGCGACGGAGGACCGTAGGAGTCCTGCGACGAGGAGCTGTACGGGTCCTGGGAGGACGGCGACGCATAGGGGTCGCGCTCCGGGAAGCCGAGCCGCTGCTGCTGCCAGCTGTACTCGTCCTGCTGGGGCCGCGGCCAGGCGCCGGGCTCGGGGCGCTGGTACTCGGACGGATACGCGGGCCGCGCGGTGGGCAGTTGGTCCGCGCGCGAGCCGGGGAGCTGGTCGCCGGGCGTCGGCGGCATCGGGTCGGCGCGGTGGCGGCCGTAGCCCTCGTACTGGCTGTCGTACGAGTTGTCATACGAATTGTCGTATCCGGCGTCGTAGCGGCCGTCCTTCTGGCCCCCACCGTTCCGACCCTCGCTCCGGCTGTCGTTTCGGCCATCATTTCGGCCGTCCTGCCCGTCGTAGCCGGCCGGGAGCTCGGGCTCCTCGTAGCGCGGCTGCTGAGGTGCGGGAGGGGGCGGCGGGCCCTGGGGGTCGCCGGCGGAGTCGTCGACGGTGATGGCGATACGGATCGGGCGGCCGCACTCGCGGCTCAGCGTCTCGCTGACGATCGGGGCGAGGCGGCCCTCCAGCACGCCCTTCGCAAATTCGTTCGGCACTGCGAGCAGGGCGGTGTCGGCGACCAGCGCGAGCGGCTGGCAGCGCCTGATCCAGTGCTCGTCCTTCACCTCGACGCCCTGGCCCCGGCCCTCGCCGAGGAGCTGCTCCAGTACTCGTGGCCACACTGCGGCAAGATCGGCAGGTACGTCAGCCACAGGGCACGCTCTCTCGTGGGTCCCACGAACGTGTGGTTGCGGGACGGTCGGGATTCATATGGGGCGGGGCAGGGACAAAGGAACGATTCGGAGTTCAGCCAAGGTAGTCAGGGCGACGGGTGCGGTTCAAGTTGTTGTCCCCAGGCTGTGGATAGTGTCTCCCCGTGACTGCCGGTTTGACCGGATGGCGTAGCCGCGCGTACCGTAACCAGGTCGAGTTGTCGATGGCTGCTGCCGCCTGCCTCCGATGGGCACAGATCGCTTCAGGTGATCGGGAAGCGGTGCACTCGGGCGTTCACCGCGAGCTACCTCGTGGGCGCACGGTGACAGCCAGGACGGCACCCCGCCGCCACCGATTGATTTCTGGAGCCCCCGAGTGAGCAAGCGCACCTTCCAGCCGAACAACCGCCGTCGCGCCAAGACCCACGGCTTCCGCCTGCGGATGCGCACCCGTGCCGGTCGCGCGATTCTCGCGAACCGCCGCAGCAAGGGCCGCGCCAACCTGTCCGCCTGAGCCTGATCAGGTCATGACGTCGTGCTGCCTACCGAGCATCGGCTGAGGCGGCGCGAGGACTTCGCGACCGCGGTACGACGAGGTCGTCGGGCCGGCCGCCCGACCCTCGTGGTCCATCTTCGAAGCGGTGCCACGGACCCGCACGCGCCTGGGGAGAGCGCTCCCCCGACGCGTGCGGGTTTCGTCGTGAGCAAGGCTGTGGGCGGAGCGGTGGTGCGCAACAAGGTGAAGCGAAGACTGCGTCACCTGATGCGCGATCGAGTCACCCTCTTCCCCCCCGGTAGCCTGGTAGTCGTACGGGCGCTGCCCGGGGCGGGCGACGCCGACCACGCACAGCTGGCCCAAGACCTGGATGCCGCCCTTCAACGGCTACTGGGAGGGGGCGCGCGATGAAGTACCCGCTACTGGCTCTGATCAAGCTGTACCAGTGGACGATCAGTCCACTGCTCGGGCCGGTGTGCAAGTACTACCCGTCGTGCTCCCACTACGGCTATACGGCCATCGACCGGCACGGCGCGATCAAGGGAACGGCACTCACCGCGTGGCGCATTCTGCGCTGCAACCCGTGGTCGCTCGGCGGTGTGGACCATGTCCCGCCGCGCAAACGGCCGCGATGGCACGAAATGCTGCGCGACGCGTGGCGTGCACGCAGGGGCGGGACCTCCGCCGCCGAAACGGCCCCCGGGGAGAACTCTTCCTCGGGCCCGGCCGCAGAGACACCGTCCCATGCCCAAGGAGCATGATTAGTGGACACGATTGCCAGCCTCTTCAGCTTCATCACGACACCTGTCTCCTGGGTCATCGTCCAGTTCCACACGGTGTACGGCGCCATCTTCGGCCCTGACACCGGATGGGCCTGGGGCCTGTCCATCGTGTCCCTGGTGATCCTGATCCGTATCTGCCTGATCCCGCTGTTCGTGAAGCAGATCAAGTCGACTCGGGCGATGCAGACGCTGCAGCCTGAGATGAAGAAGATCCAGGAGCGCTACAAGAACGACAAACAGCGTCAGTCCGAAGAGATGATGAAGCTGTACAAGGAGACGGGCACCAACCCGCTCTCCTCGTGCCTTCCCATCCTGGCGCAGTCCCCGTTCTTCTTCGCCCTCTATCACGTGCTCAACGGCATCGCGACGGGCGACCAGATCGGCGTCATCAACGAGCAGCTGCTCGAGAGCGCGCGCAAGGCGCACATCTTCGGCGCTCCGTTGGCCGCGAAGTTCACCGACGGCTCGGCGAAGGTGGAGTCGCTCGGCGCCTCGCTCACCGATGTCCGCGTGGTCACCGCGATCATGATCGTTCTGATGTCGGCGTCGCAGTTCTTCACCCAGCGCCAGCTGATGACGAAGAACGTCGACACCACGGTGAAGACGCCGTTCATGCAGCAGCAGAAGATGCTGATGTACGTCTTCCCCGTCATGTTCGCCGTCTTCGGCATCAACTTCCCCGTGGGTGTCCTCGTCTACTGGCTCACCACCAACGTGTGGACCATGGGTCAGCAGATGTACGTGATCCGCAACAACCCGACGCCGGGTTCGAAGGCCCAGGCCGCCTACCTGGATCGCCTGTACAAGCACGTCACGCACAACGGCAAGACGCGTCGCCGCAGCGAGAAGGCCATCGTCAAGGCCATCGTGGCCAAGGGCCGCGACCGCAACGACGCCGAGCGCAAGTTCATCAACGCTCTGACCAAGGTGGGCTTCGCGGCCCAGGCCGACGGCAACGTCGTCAAGAGCGAGGCCCAGGCGGCTGCCCAGGCCGAGGACGGCACCTCCACGAGCGCGGCCGCCGCCAAGCGTCAGCAGCCCAAGCGCCAGTCGAAGTCGCAGCGCCAGTCCGCGACCCCGAAGGCGGCCGGCGAGCCCACCTCGCTGATCAAGTCCGACGAGCCGGAGGACGCCAAGCCCTCGGGCAGCGCCGGCGCCGCCAAGCAGGCCGGCGCAAAGCCCGGTTCCCAAGGCCGCAGCAAGGCCCAGTCCGGACAGCGCAAGGGCGGCCCGCAGCGCCCCAAGTCCCCGTCCAAGAAGTAAGAAGGAGCCCATCCCGTGACGGAAGGCACCACCTCCGCCGCCGCCGAGGGTGCAGACACCCTGACCCGCCTGGAGCAGGAGGGCGAGATCGCGGCGGACTACCTCGAGGGTCTGCTGGACATCGCCGATCTCGACGGCGACATCGACATGGACGTCGAGGCCGACCGCGCCTCTGTGTCGATCATCAGCGACGTGGGCACCCGTGACCTGCTGAAGCTGGTCGGCCGGGACGGCGAGGTGTTGGAGGCGCTGCAGGAACTCACGCGCCTGGCCGTGCACCGGGAGACCGGCGACCGCAGCCGACTGATGCTCGACATCGCCGGCTACCGCGCCAACAAGCGCGCCGAGCTCACCGAGCTGGGCGCCAAGGCCGCGGCCGACGCGAAGAACAACGGTGAGCCGGTCAAGATGCAGCCGATGACGCCCTTCGAGCGCAAGGTCGTGCACGACGCGGTCAAGGCCGCCGGCCTGCGCAGCGAGTCCGAGGGCGAGGAGCCGCAGCGCTTCGTCGTCGTGCTGCCCAACTGATTCGGTACGTACGTATCCCCGGCCCCGTCTGTCGCGCAGGCGGGGCCGATCTTTGTCAGCCTGGTAGTTCTGGCGTCGGCGCGGAAAGCGCTGATGCGGTACGGAAGGACGGTCCCCGTGACGGAGGCAGCGGAGCTCCCCCCCGCGCCCGAAGTGGCACGAGAGGTATTCGGTGATCGCTTCGGCGATGCGGTCCGATATGCCGAGCTCCTGGCCGAGGCAGGTGTACAGCGTGGGCTGATCGGCCCACGCGAGGTGCCCCGCCTGTGGGAGAGGCACCTGTTGAACTGCGCGGTGCTCTCTGAGGTCGTGCCCGAGGGCGTGACCGTGTGCGACGTCGGCTCGGGCGCCGGGCTGCCCGGCATTCCTCTGGCGCTTGTGCGGGAGGATCTGAAGATCACCCTGCTGGAGCCGCTGCTGCGACGGACCAACTTCCTCAACGAGGTCGTCGAGCTGCTCGGCCTGGACCATGTGACGGTCGCGCGTGGCCGTGCCGAGGAGGTCATGGGCAACATCCCACCGGTCCACGTGGTGACCGCCCGCGCCGTGGCGCCCCTGGACCGCCTGGCCGGCTGGGGCATCCCGCTGCTGCGCCCCTACGGCGAGATGCTCGCCCTCAAGGGAGACACCGCCGAGGAGGAGCTGAAGAGCGCGGCCACCGCGCTCAGCAAGCTCGGGGCCGTGAGCACCTCGATCCTGCATGTGGGTGAGGGCGTGGTCGATCCGCTGTCCACGGTGGTGCGGGTCGAGGTCGGGGAGAGCCCCGGCGGTGTGCGGTTCGCGGCGAAGCGAGCCAAGGCGGCCCGCACCGGCCGAGTACGCCGACGTCGCTGAGTCCCTGACGCCGCTGAGGCGCTGACGCCGCTGAGGCGCTGACACGCTGAGACGTACTCCACACAAGCTGCCGAACCCATGCAGACGGAGTGTCGCGAGGGATCCGGCCGCAGGCGCTGTGCATCGTGTTTCACGTGAAACGTCGCTCTCTGCTCCACGGCATTATCAGTCGCGGCCGCGCCGCGGCCGAACCCCGCGACCGTAAGCCTCTCGGTTCACTCGATGAGGGACGGGAGTTGTCCACAGAGGTGGATTTCTCCACAGAACAGCAGGCCTCACTGGTTCACCACCCCGAAGGCATGGGAGGCTCTGTTCATTGCGAGCCTGAAGTCGAGGAGAGTGAATCCTTGCGGTCCGACGCCAACATCGCGGGACCGATGACCGATCCGGTCCCCGGTCCCCGTACCGAGTCGTTCGGGGAGGATGTTTCACGTGAAACACCGCCCCCGATGGACGACACTCCGATCGGTCGTGCTGCCCAACTCGCGGTGGAGGCTCTCGGCCGCGCCGGCGAGGGTCTGCCACGCCCCGAGCAGACCCGTGTGATCGTGGTCGCCAATCAGAAGGGCGGGGTGGGCAAGACGACGACGACCGTCAACCTTGCCGCATCCCTGGCTCTGCACGGCGGCCGAGTTCTGGTGGTCGACCTCGACCCCCAGGGCAACGCGTCCACTGCTCTGGGGATCGATCACCACGCCGAGGTTCCGTCCATCTATGACGTGTTGGTCGAGAGCCGTCCGCTTGCGGAGGTCGTTCAGCCCGTCCCCGATGTAGAGGGCCTTTTCTGCGCTCCTGCCACGATCGATCTCGCCGGTGCGGAGATCGAGTTGGTGTCCCTGGTGGCGCGTGAGAGCCGCCTGCAGCGAGCGATCCAGGCCTATGAACAACCGCTGGACTACATCCTCATCGACTGCCCGCCCTCCCTCGGTCTCCTCACGGTCAACGCGATGGTGGCCGGTGCCGAGGTCCTCATCCCGATCCAGTGCGAGTACTACGCGCTGGAGGGACTGGGGCAGTTGCTGCGCAACGTCGACCTGGTGCGGGGGCACCTCAACCCCGCCCTGCATGTGTCGACCATCCTGCTCACGATGTATGACGGCCGGACGCGTCTCGCGTCGCAGGTCGCCGAGGAGGTGCGCACCCACTTCGGTGACGAGGTTCTGCGGACGAGCATTCCCCGCTCGGTCCGGATCTCCGAGGCACCGAGCTATGGGCAGACGGTGCTGACCTACGATCCCGGATCGAGCGGCGCCTTGTCTTACCTTGAGGCAGCACGAGAGCTTGCGCTGAAGGGCGTCGAGGTCGGTTACGACCGCACGCGCGCCCATATCGGCGCCCAGAACAACCGGAACATGGTGGAGGGGATCCAGTGAGTGAGCGACGGAGGGGGCTCGGCCGAGGTCTAGGAGCGCTGATCCCTGCTGCCCCGACCGAGAAGACACCGGCACAGACCGCGGTCGGAGGCGGAGGATCCGCGTCTCCCGCATCCGTACCGGTGTTGACGACCGACCGCGGAGTGGCCGCGGCGAAGGTGGCCACGCTGCCGCCTGTTTCACGTGAAACAGAGGAAGTGTCGGTGTTCGGCGTCATGGAGACGCCCGCGCCGCCGATCGGCGCGTACTTCGCCGAGATCCCTCTCGACCACATCTCGCCGAACCCGCGCCAGCCGCGTGAGGTCTTCGACGAGGATGCGCTGCACGAACTCATCACCTCCATCCAGGAGGTCGGCCTGCTGCAGCCGGTCGTCGTGCGCCAGACCGGTCCCGCGCGCTACGAGCTCATCATGGGTGAGCGGCGGTGGCGGGCCTGCCGTGAGGCCGGCCTGGAGGCGATGCCGGCGATCGTGCGGGCCACGGATGACGAGAAGCTCCTCCTGGACGCTCTCCTGGAGAACCTTCACCGGTCTCAGCTGAACCCGCTGGAAGAGGCCGCGGCCTACGACCAGTTGCTGAAGGACTTCAACTGCACGCACGACCAGTTGGCGGACCGCATCGGCCGGTCCCGTCCGCAGGTGTCCAATACTCTGCGTCTGTTGAAGCTCTCGCCGGCGGTTCAGCGCCGGGTGGCGGCCGGAGTGCTTTCCGCCGGTCATGCGCGGGCGCTGCTCTCCGTGGACGACTCGGAGGAGCAGGACCGGCTGGCCCACCGGATTGTGGCCGAGGGACTCTCGGTGCGCGCCGTCGAGGAGATCGTGACCCTCATGGGCTCGCGTCCGCAGACGGCTCAGCGTGCCAAGGGGCCGCGCGCCGGTGGTCGGGTCTCCCCGGCGCTGACCGACCTTGCGACCCGGCTCTCGGACCGCTTCGAGACGCGGGTGAAGGTCGACCTGGGGCAGAAGAAGGGCAAGATCACTGTCGAGTTCGCCTCGATGGAGGACCTTGAGCGCATCCTCGGCTCGCTCGCTCCCGGAGAGGGTCCTGTCCTGCAGAAGGGCCTCGTGGACGGTGACGCCGAGGCGGCGGAGGACGAAGACGCAGCGGAGGACTGAGCCGCTGCCCGACCGGGGCGGCGCTGGTCCTGGAAGGCTGTGAGCGAGCCGTGTCCGGTGTGTACCGGAACACGGCTCGCTCTTTGCTTTCAGGCGGTATCGATGGAATCGCATCGTGGATACGATGCGGTTGGGGCTATGGCGCATCCACCTGGCAGCACCTCGGAGCGGGAGGCGAGGGCCATGCGAACGATGAGCCGGACCGGACTGGTGAGCGCCGGACTGGGCCTGGGCGCCGTCGGCGGGTTCGTCGGCAGTCTGCTCAGGGAACGGAGCGCTCTGACAGCCGCTCGCGACGCCGCGGGCGAAGGAAGCGAGGAACAGCCTTCATGGGGCGTCGGCTCGTACCGCTCACGCTGGACAACCTTCAGGACCTTCCCAAGCGCTGTCGCTCGTGTGTCTTCTGGGAACTGGACCCCGTCCGCGGTCAGGCCGCGCTGAAGGCAGGGACGTCCGCCCTGGAAAAGGAGTCCTGGATCTCCGCTGTCCTGCTCGACTGGGGGTCGTGCGGCCGGGTCGTCTACGTGGACGACGTCCCCGTCGGCTTCGTGCTCTACGCCCCTCCCGCCTACGTGCCCCGTTCGACGGCGTTCCCCACGAGCCCCGTGTCGCCGGACGCCGTGCAGTTGATGACCGCGTTCATCATGCCGGGCTACCAAGGGCAGGGACTCGGCCGGATGATGGTCCAGACGGTCGCCAAGGATCTGCTGCGTCGGGGCTTCAAGGCGATCGAGGCATTCGGCGACGCCCGCTGGCAGGAACCGGCCTGTGTGCTCCCGGCCGACCACCTGCTGGCGGTGGGCTTCAAGACCATGCGCCCCCATCCCACCCATCCTCGGATGAGGCTGGAGCTGCGGACCACGCTGTCCTGGAAGGAAGACGTGGAGATGGCGCTCGACCGGTTGCTGGGAGCGGTCCAGAAGGACCCGGTGCTGCGCCCGTTGTAGCCGGATTCGGCGGCGCGCTTCGGTGCTCCGTTTCGGGAAAGCGAAGGGGCCGACCCGCTCGGGTCGGCCCCTTCGTGTTTCACGTGAAACATCAGCTGTCGTGCGTCACTCGGAGATGAAGGTCTCCAGATCGCGGACGAGTGCGGCCTTCGGCTTGGCGCCGACGATCGTCTTGGCGACCTCGCCGCCCTGGTACACGTTCAGGGTCGGAATCGACATGACGCCGTACTTGGCAGCCGTGGCCGGGTTCTCGTCGATGTTGAGCTTGACGATCTCGATCTTCTCGCCGTGCTCGGCCGCGATGGCCTCGAGGGAGGGAGCGATCTGGCGGCACGGGCCGCACCACTCGGCCCAGAAGTCCACCAGGACGGGCTTGTCGCTCTTGAGGACGACCTCTTCGAAGTCGGCGTCGGTCACATTCTTCAGGGTGCCGGCCACAGGGGGCTCCTTAATTCTTTGTGCGGTGGGGCGGGAGAGGGGTCAGACGGAGGTCTTCTCGGGCTCGGACTGCTCCTCGTCCGCCAGGGCGGCGAGGTAGCGCTCGGCGTCGAGAGCGGAGGAGCAGCCGGTGCCGGCCGCGGTGATCGCCTGGCGGTAGGTGTGGTCGACCACGTCGCCGCCGGCGAAGACACCGGGCAGGTTCGTCCGAGTGGAAGGCGAGGCGACCTTCAGGTAGCCCTCCTCGTCGAGGTCGAGCTGACCCTTGAAGAGCTCGGTGCGCGGGTCGTGGCCGATCGCGATGAACAGTCCGGTCACCGCCAGGTCCGAGAGCTCGCCGGTCTTGAGGTTGCGCAGCTTCAGTCCGGCCAGCTTCGGGTCGCCCTGGATCTCGGCGACCTCGCTGTCCCAGATGAACTTGATCTTCGGGTCGGCGAAGGCGCGTTCCTGCATCGCCTTGGAGGCCCGCAGGCTGTCCCGGCGGTGGACGATGGTCACGGACTTGGCGAAGCGCGAGAGGAAGGTGGCCTCCTCCATCGCCGTGTCGCCGCCGCCGATCACGGCGATGTCCTGCTCCTTGAAGAAGAAGCCGTCACAGGTGGCGCACCACGAGACGCCGCGGCCGGACAGGGCGTCCTCGTTCGGCAGGCCGAGCTTGCGGTGCTGGGAGCCGGTGGTGACGATGACGGCCTTGGCCCGGTGGATCGTGCCCGCGGTGTCCGTGACGGTCTTGATCTCACCCGTGAGGTCGACGGAGACGATGTCGTCGGGGATCAACTCGGCGCCGAAGCGTTCGGCCTGGGAGCGCATGTTGTCCATGAGCTCGGGGCCCATGATCCCGTCCTGGAAGCCGGGGAAGTTCTCCACCTCGGTGGTGTTCATGAGTGCACCGCCCGCGGTGACGGCACCTTCGAACACCAGCGGCTTCAGCGACGCGCGTGCGGTGTACAGGGCCGCGGTGTAGCCGGCAGGCCCGGAGCCGATGATGATCACGTTACGGACGTCGCTCACGGCTTGTTTCCTCGTCTCTGGACTGCTTCTCGACGGGTGGGAGCCTCTGGACTCTCACCCCACCCAACGGATCCTAAGGGGCCCGCATTCCCGCTGTGTCCGGGCACACGGAGGGGTGACACCGCAGGGGTGTCGGAGAGGGAAGTAGAGGGCCGAGCCAGGGGGAAGCGACGGGCTGGACGGAGACGGTACGCGGGTTGTCAGCGACGCGTGTAGGAGTCTGTCAGCAGGACCTTGGCCGGGCTCGACGACGGATGATCCACACAGGTCTTGTCCATGATGTAGACGTCGATCCGAGCGCTGTCCGAGGCGTCGGGCAGCACGACGAGCAGGGCGTCCGTCCCCTGGTACGTGCCCTCCTCGGTGGCGAGGGCCGCGTCGTCGCGCCCGATGCCCTGCTGGACGCAGGGGGGAACCACAGGCTGTCGGAGGATCTTGGGCGACGCCTCGGTGGAGCCCTGGATTCCCACACTCTCCGGGGCACGCGAGCTCCCGGCCTTGGCCAGCAGGCCGGCGACCTGTCCTTCGAGCTTGCTCGCGGCGAAGGTGTCCGGCCCGGCGGACTGATGCGCCGAGGTGCCCGGCCCTCCGCCACCCGTGAGGGACGACACGAGGACGGAACCGAGTCCCAGTGCCGCGGCGGTGAAGACCGCGCCGAGGACGGCGACCTTGCGGCGCCCGCCCCGCTTGCGGTCCTTGCGGCCGGGACCGGTGGCGTTGGTGCGAGCGTGACCCGCAGGCCGGTCCGACGCCGTCGCTGTTTCACGTGAAACATGGAGCACGTCTGCGTCGGCCTTGATCACGGGGGCCGCTCCCGGCGCGCTCTCGTCCTCCGGGGCCGTGGCGTTCAGGAGGGCTTCGGCGGCGAGTGCGGCGTCGATGCGCTGGGCGACGTCGTCCGGCATGCGCGACGGACCGGGAAGGGCGCCCAGCAGGTCGCGGATCTCCTCGAGGGAGGTGTGGACGTCCGTACAGAGTTCGCAGCCGTCCAGGTGCCGACGCACGTCTGCGCTGCGGGCTGGTGCGAGCAGGCCCTCGGTGAGGTCGGAGATCTCCGTGACATCCGGGTGTCCGGTCGTGTCCGTCGTCGATGTCACGTTCGCCCACCTCCGCCCTTCACAGCAGCTGAATCGCCTGTCCCGGCGTTGTCCGGTCCCTCGTCACGAGGTTCCGCTGCCGGTGGGACGGATGTCCCCTGCGCCCGGTTCCGTCCTGAGCCGCTTTCTCTCCTGTCGCCGGTGCCGTCGGGCCGCAGATGGGTCAGGAGCGGCAGGAGTCTCGCTCTGCCGCGAGCGCAGCGGCTCTTGACCGTTCCGGTCGGCACGTCGAGCATGCGGGCGGCCTCGGCGACCGGGTAGCCCTGCATGTCCACGAGGACCAGGGCGGCCCGCTGGTCGGGCGGGAGGGTGCCGAGCGCTTCGAGGAGCTGGCGGTGCAGGTCGTTGCGTTCCACCGGAGCGGAGGCCGACTCGTGCGGTTCGAGCAGCTGGTCCAGTCGCTCGGTGTCGTCGACCGGTGAGGTCTTGCGGGAGGCGGCTTTGCGGGCCCGGTCCAGGCAGGCGTTCACGGTGATGCGGTGCAGCCAGGTCGTGACGGCGGACTGGCCGCGGAAGGTGTGGGCGGCCCGGTAGGCGGACACGAGGGCGTCCTGGACGGCGTCAGCGGCCTCCTCGCGGTCTCCCAGCGTGCGCAGGGCCACCGCCCAGAGCCGGTCGCGATGACGCCGCACGAGCTCACCGAAGGCGTCGGGGTCGCCCTCGACGTGGTGGGTGAGGAGGTCCTGGTCGCTCACTCCGTCATAGCCGGCGCCTTCCGCCATCGGACCCCCTCCCCCTTCGGTGAGACGTCAGCCTGTGAACTTCAGGTCGGTGATCGCCTGCTTATAGCCTTCATCGCTGTACTGATCGCCGGGAGCGTGTGGCAGAGCGGTGAGCCAGACGAGCACGTACCGCGTCTTGACCGCCTTGGAGGTTTTCACCGCGGCGGTGGTTCCGGTCGTGGTGAGCGTGCCGATCTTCTGCATCGACTTGATGGCACTTACGGACGGAGTCAGCGAGTCGGCGGCGTACAGGTTCACGGTCGTGCGACTGCCACCGTAGTAGAGCCCTATCGTCGCCGTGGAGATCTCCTGTGCCGAGCCCAGGTCGTAGATGATGCCCACGCCCGGCTTGTACGGCGCCAGCACCGGCCCGCCGCGGAAGCTGGATGTCCGCCAATACGTCGAGCTGTCGCCGTCGTAGGTCTCGTCGACGTCGTTGGGGTGCTGGGCGTCGCCGCTCACGACGTACTCCGCCGCGTCCTGGATCTTCAGCTGCTGGGGCACCTTGGGCGAGGCGCTGTTCTTGTCGCCGTCGTCCGTCGTCTGCGTCTGGTTGGTGTCCTCGGACTTGCCCTGGTCCATCAAGGCGTCCGCGAGCTGCCAGCTGCCGAGCCCGAGGGCGGCGATGAGGAGGGCGGAGACCGCCCACTTCAGGGCCTTGCCGGTGCGGCTCTGCAGCGGGGGCAGCGGGGTCGGCACAGGCTGGGTGACGCCCGGGTGCGGTGCCGGACGGCCGTAGGTGCCCTGCTGGTACGTCGTGCGCTGGTACTCGGGCGGTGCGGTGAACGCGGGCTCCGGCGGGCGGATGCGGGGCATCTCGCCGATCGCCTTCACCAGCTCCTCCGGCGTGGTGCAGGCCGCCTCGTGCCGGGAGGCGGTCGCGCCGTCGTTGACGAGGGCGCGCATGGCCAGCTCCGACAGGCCCCGGTGGACACCGGCCCGCACCTGGTCGGGGGCGATCAACCCGACGTCCTTGGGCAGCCCGGACAGGCCGTACGCGTCGTTCTCGTACGGCCAGCGCTGGGTGAGCGCCGAGTACAGCAGAGCGCCGATCGCCTCGGTGTCGGTGCGCTGAGGGGTCTCGGTGGTGATGCCGCGCAGGGCGGCGTTCACCGCGAGGCCGCGGATGCGCCACTGGCCCGAGGAGGTGCGCAGCACGGCGTTGGGGTTCAGCCGCAGATGCGACAGGCCCTCACGGTGCGCCGCGGCCATGGCGGAGGCGATCTGACTGACCATCTGGTAGGCGTCGTGCGGCTCCAGCGGGCCGGCCGCGAGCAGCGCGGTCAGCTCGGTGGCATCGGGCAGCCACTCGTGGACGACGTAGACGAGGTCGTTCTCCTCGACGGCGTCCAGCACCTGGACGAAGCGAGGATCGCCGAGCAGGGCCGAGGAGCGGGCCGCGGCCAGCACCGAACGGGCCCGTGTGTGGTCCGCGGGCAGGATGTGAACGCCCACGGCACGACGGAGTTTCTCGTCGACCGCACGCCAACTGCTGAAACCGTCCAGACGGGTGACGCACTCTTCGAGGCGATAGCGTCTGGCGAGCTTGTGACCACTGTGCAGTTCCGGCGGTGAGGCCTTCCCGGGACGCTCCGCCCCGCCGCTCCCCTGTGCCTCGTCGCTGTCCGTGTCCTGCTCCCGGTTCTTGACCACCCCGTCGGCCGTGGACTGGTCCGCTTGTGCGGTCAGCGGCTCGTCACCGCTGTTGTCTGCCACGTCGACGGCAGCTGTGCTCCGTTCCGCCACCGTCGTTCCTGCCTCCCCATTCAGTGCGCGCCGTCCGACCTCGTGCGCGCCGTCCGACGCCGAACCCAATTGTGCCCATAGTCCGTCGCTATGCACGACACGCGGCGGCGGACGATGGTTGTGCGCCTACCCCGTTCTCGGACCTGTGCAGCGGATCATGCCGCATACGCGGGGTCCGGCATGCACTGCCCCGGAGGAAGTGCTCTCCTCGCGCCGACTGACTCTCGCTCGTCGGATACCGCTCCCCTTTCCTCCGGCCGGCTGTGGGACGGCCCTAGCGCCCCAGGCGTCCGCGGACCATGCCGACGAGCGAGTTGAGCTCCTCGATGCGCATGCGGCGGGCGGCGACGAAGAAGGTGCCGAGCAACAGGGCTCCACCGGCCAGCAGCGCGGCGAAGGAGCCGAGCACGCCCTGGCCCAGGCTGTGGCCGATGCCGTAGCAGGCCGCGCCGCTGATCAGGGCGGCCGGTACGGAGGCGATGCACAGCCGCGCGTAGGTGCGCAGGACGTGGGAGCCGTCGAGGTCGCCGCCCAGCCGCTTGCGCAGCCGGTTCCAGGCGACGCCGACGCCGATCGCGTACGCCAGACCGTAGGAGGCGGCCATGCCGACCACGGCCCAGCGGGCGGGAAGGACGAAGAAGCAGATCACCGAGGCGCTCGCGTTGACCGCGGCCACGATGACCGTGTTGTAGAAGGGCGTGCGGGTGTCTTCGTAGGCGTAGAAGGCGCGCAGGACGACGTACTGCACGGAGTAGGGGATCAGGCCGAGGCCGAAGGCCATCAGCATGAAGCCCATGTTCGTGGCCTCGCTGGTGCCGGAGGAACCGAAGATCAGCGTGCACATCGGGATGCCGAGCGCGAGGAAGCCGAAGGCGATCGGCACGATCGCGACGGCCGTGGTGCGCAGGCCCTGGGAGATGTCGTCGCGGACCGCGCCGCCGTCGCCCTCGGCCGCCGAGCGGGAGATGCGCGGCAGCAGGGCGGCCATCAGGGAGACGGTGATGATGGCCTGCGGCAGGCCCCAGATCAGCTGGGCGTTGGCGTAGGCGGCGAAGCCGGTGCCGTCGACCGGTGAGTCCGTGCCTGCCGACGTGGAGAGCTGGGTGACGACGAGCGCGCCGGCCTGGTTGGCCAGGACGAACAGGACGGTCCACTTGGCGAGGGTGGCCGCCTTGCCGAGGCCGTGGCCCTTCCAGTCGAAGCGCAGGCGCAGTCGGAACCCGGTCTCGCGCAGGTACGGGATCATCGCGAGGGCCTGCACGACCAGGCCGAGCAGGACGCCGATGCCGAGGAGCCGCTCGCCCTCCGGCGGAATCGTCGTGACCTTCATGCCGGAGTCGGCGGCGGTGCCGTAGACCCAGATGAACATGCCCAGCGTCACGATGATGACGATGTTGTTGAGGACCGGCGTCCACATCATCGCGCCGAACTTCCCGCGCGCGTTGAGGATCTGGCCCATCACCACATGGACGCCCATGAAGAAGATCGAGGGCAGGAAGTAGCGGACGAACGTGACGGCGACCTCGTTGGCCGCGGGGTCGCTGGCGACCGAGTCGGACAGAAGGCGGATCAGGACGGGCGCCGCTGCGATCGAGGCGGCGGTCAGGACGCCGAGCGCCACCATGACCAGCGTCAGCAGGCGGTTGGCGAAGGCCTCGCCGCCGTCCTCGTCCTCCTTCATGGCCCGTACGAGCTGGGGCACGAAGACGGAGTTGAGGCCGCCGCCGACGGTCAGGATGTAGATCATCGTCGGCAGCTGGTAGGCGACCTGGAAGGTGTCGCCGAGGAGGCCGACGCCGAGCGCCGAGACGATCAGTGCGGAGCGCACGAAGCCGGTGAGGCGGGAGACCATCGTGCCGGCCGCCATGACGGCGCTGGACTTCAGCAGGCCCGCGGCGCGTCCGCTCTTCTTCGCGGCGGAGGCCGCGGACGCCGCGGACGACGCAGAGTCCGCCGGGGCGGGAGCCTGGGTGGCGGACGCGGCCGGTGTGGCGGTCAGGTTCATGGTCTGGTCGGCCGCGAGCGACGCGGCGACGGGCGCCTGGTACTGCGGCGGCTTCCCGTGCCTGCCCACGGCGTGAGCCGGGCCCGGCACCGCAGGGGGGCCGGTCGGCGGGCGGGAGCCGCTCTGCTGCTGGTCGCGGAAGAGATGGGCGAAGGCGTCGGGCTGGTGCTGTTCCTCGCCGGAGTGCGTCACCAGGTCGTCCACGCCCACGAACTGCGTCGTGCGCGGGTCGTCGCCGTACGGCAGGTACTGGGTGGGACCTTCGGGCTCGGGCGCCGGGGTCTGGGCCCAGACCTGCGGGTCGGGAGCGTACGGGGACTGCACGGGCCGGCCGTACAGCGGCTGCTGCGGCTGGTACGTGCCCGGGGGCGGCGGCGGGTGCGCGGCGCGGTCGTAGAGCGCCTCGGCGACCGGGTCCTGGGCGGTGAGGTCCTGCGCCCGGTAGGGGTCCTGGTCGTAGGCGTCCTGGAGGTACATGTCCGCGGGGTGCTGCGGCGGCGCCTGGCCGTGCTCGGGCGGCGGGCCCTCCGGGTGGCCCGAGCCGCCCGCGGCCTGGCCGCGCTCACCGTCGTACGGCGCGTTCATGGTTACCCCACCTCATCGTCCCGGGCCGACCGGCCACGACATCCTCAACGGTCCACTCTCTCACCCGTGCCGGACGGGTCGGCGCTTTCCGTTGCGGTGTCCGGTGTCTCGTCACTCGGCTGCTCCGGGTCGTCTGCCCCGGCACCGGCGCCGGACTCTCCCTTGGGACGTTCTTCCGGGCCCTCGGGGTTCTGCGAGGCGTCGGCGGGCTCGCCGGCCGGGTCGGGACCGGCCTCGCCGTCCTCGTTGCTCTCCCGGGCCGCGGCACGCTTGCGCTGGGTGTACATCCGGAAGCCGGCCAGCACGAGCAGCAGGACGCCGCCGCCGATGACCAGCATCACGGTGGCCGTGATCTCGGTGACCCGCACATCGAAGGTGACGGGCGCGCCGTACTTCTGGCCGTCCTCGGTGTACAGCTGGGCGATCACCGTGGTCTGGCCGTTCACCTTGGCGGACGTGGTGAACTTCACCGTCGTGGTGTGCCCGCCGGACACCGTGATCTGCTGCACGGCGTAGGCATCGCCGGAGATCTCCAGGCGGGTCGAGTTCGTCGAGGTGAGCCGCAGCACCAGGTGGTCGACGCCCTGCACCAGGTTGTTCTGCACGGTCACCGGGATCGTGGCGCTGCGCCCGGAGAGCTTGGTCTCCGACTTGTCGATCAGCTTGACCTGGCCGGTGAGAGTGTCCAGGTAGGTCCGCACGCTCAGGCGGAAGATGCCCGCGGCCGTGTTCCGACCCCGCCACGACGTGGACATCTCCCGGTTTATGGCCCGCCCGAAGGGCGTCACCACCCGGGCTTCCTTGGCGAGGATCACCTTGAAGTTGTCGAGCTTGTCCTGGGTGTCCGCGATCTGCTCGAAGGCCGAGCGGGGCAGCTCCTGCTTGCGCAGCGAGGCGGGGTACGCCGACTTGGACGGGACCTTCGTGGTGGCGTCCGGGTCGGGTTTGGCCTTGGCGGTCGCCGCGAGCTGCTGGGACTGCGACCAGGTGCCGCCCTGGAGCGTGGTGACGGCCTCCGCCAGCGACCGGGCCTGGCTCGCGGTCGGCATCCGCTGCGGGGCGACGACGATGCTGCGCTGTTTGTCCGTCTGAAGGTTCAACGACAGGCTCTGCGCGAGGAACTCCTGGACGGCCAGCGTGGACGTGGAGGCCTTCGTCAGGTCGCCGTAGAACGCCTTGGAGAGCCGCGAGTCGGCGACCACCGCGGTGGTGCCGCCGCCGATGGGCCGGGCGGCGGAGGGGGTGTAGTTGAGGTCGCCGGTCTCGGTCAGGCTGTCGCTGCGCGCGATCACCTTGTCGGCGCCTGCGGAGGTGGCGACCTTGACGATCGACGGATCGACGGCGCCGTCCACCGGCCAGGCGAACTCGGTGCTCGGGGTCACGTGGAGCACCGTCTCCACCGTGGTGGCGGCGACGTCGGTGGCCTCCTTGAGCTGGCTCAGCGAGCCGGTGACGCCCGTGCCGTTGTGGGCGAGGGAGGCGAGGTCCGGATCGGCGAAGGGCAGCGTGACGACCTCCTTGCCGAGCACCGCGTCCTGCAGATCGCCGAGCCACTGCTTGGCGATCGCCTGGTGGGTGCCGGCCGTGGTGGTGTCGCCCTCGCCCCGGACCCGGTAGCTGCCGGTCATGGCGTCGACGGACGCCAGCAGGTCCGGGTCGATCACCCAGGTGACGTCGAGGTCCTTGCCCAGGGTCAGGAGCTGGTCGAGGCGGCCGCCGGGGGCGATCTCCTCGGCCAGGTCGTCGTTGAGGAAGACGGGTGTCTGCTGCTCGTTCGAGCCGGTCTCCGCCGTCATGTGGACGGTGGACATCAGCGGCCACAGCACCGTCGTCCTGGTCCGGGTGTCCGCCTCGTCGGGCTGCCAGGGGAGGAAGGTGCGCTGGATGCCCAGCACCTGCTCCCACGGCTGGGCGGACGTCTCGCCCGAGAGGGAGACGCCGAGCGGGTAGACGCCGTCCTCGTCGAGTTCGAGCTTGTTGACCGGGACGGAGATGCTGAAGTGCTCGGACACGCCGGGCGTGAGCTTGGCGAACTCGGCGACGTACTTGCCGCCCACTTCGGAGCCGTAGGTGGCGGGGAGGGAGTCCGGGCGCTTGGCGACCCTGTCGATCGCCGAGCGGGTGGTGAGCGCGGCGCCCACGCTGAGGCCCACATGGGCGTCGGTGACCGCCCGCTTGCCTTTGTTGGTGACCGTGCCGGAGACGGTCACGGTGTCCCCCTCGGTGGGCGCCCCGGGGCTGAGCGAGTCCACGGCGACGGCGACCGTGCCCGCGTCGGAGGCCGCCTTGACCGAAGCCTGGCCGGCGGCCTGCGCGGGGGCGCTGCCGGGCAGCTGGAGGAGACCGGTCAGCAGAGGCGCCCCGGCGAGCAGTGCGCCGGTGCGCCGCAGCCACCGGCGGGCAGGTGAGGGACTCATCCCCGGAAAGTCTGCCGCCTCGGCCACGCGTTCGCCCGTCCCTCGTCGTCGTCAGTGGTCGTCGGAATGTGCGTCCACGCATGGTAACGATGTGCGCTGAGGGGAAGTGCCGCGGAGTGCTCCACAAGATCGTGGAAGAGGGTCGGGTGGTCCGCTATGTGCGCGTATAAAGATGGACGCCCGGCTCGCCGGGCCACGTACCCTCTTCTGTTGTGCCGAACGCCAACGAAGACAACCTCAGCGTCCTGAGCCAGGTGCAGCACCGTGCGGTGAGCGAACTGCTGCGGGTAGCGCCTGTCGCCGACGATCTCGCACGCCGCTTCCAGGAAGCCGGGTTCTCACTCGCCCTGGTCGGCGGCTCGGTCCGGGACGCGCTGCTCGGCCGGCTCGGCAACGACCTGGACTTCACCACGGACGCCCGGCCCGAGGACGTCCTGAAGATCGTGCGGCCGTGGGCGGACGCCCTGTGGGAGGTCGGGATCGCCTTCGGCACCGTCGGGGCGCAGAAGGACGGCTACCAGATCGAGGTCACCACCTACCGGTCGGAGGCCTACGACCGCACCTCGCGCAAGCCCGAGGTGTCGTACGGCGACTCCATCGAGCAGGACCTCGTACGGCGTGACTTCACGGTGAACGCCATGGCCGTGGCGCTTCCCGAGAAGGAGTTCATCGACCCCCACGGTGGCCTCGACGATCTCGCGGCGCGTGTGCTGCGCACCCCGGGGACGCCGGAGGAGTCCTTCTCGGACGACCCGCTGCGCATGATGCGCGCCGCCCGCTTCGCCGCTCAGCTCGACTTCGAGGTCGCCCCCGAGGTCGTGACGGCGATGCAGGACATGGCCGACCGCATCGAGATCGTCTCGGCCGAGCGGGTACGGGACGAGCTGAACAAGCTGATCCTGTCCACGCACCCGCGCAAGGGTCTGTCGCTGCTGGTCGACACCGGCATCGCCGACCGGGTGCTGGCCGAGCTGCCCGCCCTGCGGCTGGAGAGCGACGAGCACCACCGGCACAAGGACGTCTACGAACACACGCTGATCGTCCTGGAGCAGGCCATCGCGCTGGAGGAGAACGGCCCCGATCTCACCTTGCGGCTCGCCGCGCTGCTGCACGACATCGGCAAGCCGCGCACCCGTCGCTTCGAGAGGGACGGCCGCGTCTCGTTCCACCACCACGAGGTGGTGGGCGCGAAGATGACGAAGAAGCGGATGACGGCTCTGAAGTACTCCAACGAGCTGGTGAAGGACGTCTCCCGCCTTGTCGAGCTCCATCTGCGCTTCCACGGGTACGGCACAGGCGAGTGGACGGACTCCGCGGTGCGTCGCTATGTCCGTGACGCGGGACCGCTCCTCGAACGCCTCCACAAGCTGACCCGCTCGGACTGCACGACGCGGAACAAGCGCAAGGCGGTCGCGCTCTCGCGGGCGTACGACGGGCTGGAGGAGCGCATCTCCCAGCTGAAGGAGCAGGAGGAGCTGGACGCGATCCGTCCCGACCTCGACGGCAACCAGATCATGGAGATCCTGGGCGTCGGCCCCGGTCCGGCCATCGGGCAGGCGTACAAACACCTGCTGGAACTGCGCCTGGAGAACGGGCCGATGGGGTACGACGCGGCGGTGGCGGCCCTCAAGGAGTGGTGGGCGCAGCAGGGCTGAGGCCGTGAAACGGGTTCATGTTTCACGTGAAACATGAACCCGCCGATGCGGCAGGCGGACATGCGAAGGAGCGGTGTTTCACGTGAAACACCGCCCCTCTCCACGACTGCCTTACTTCGTGTAGTCCTTCAGGCAGAGCAGGAAGTTACTGCCGTCACCGCTCTCGGTGTACGAGTACTGGAAGTCCTTGGCCTTCTCCGAGCACTTGGTGTCGGCCGTCGTCTGGGTGTACGTGCCCTCGATCTTCGCCAGCACGACGTACTGCGCCTCCGAGGAGTCGCACTTGACGACCTCGAGGTCGGGGTTGTTGTCGTCGCTGCTGCCGCGGTGCATGCAGTCGCCGACGGCCGCCGTGTTGGCGTCGTCCTTGCTCGATATGTAGGCGCCGATGGCCACACCGATGACGGCGATCACGATGACGATGTTCTTGATCAGCTTGAAGCTGACCTTGCGGCGGGGCTGCTCCGGGGGAACCGCACTGTACGGGTCGGTGCCCGGCTGCGGGTAGCCGGCCTGCGGCGGGTACGGGGCCTGGCCTTCGGGCTGCTGGCCCTGCTGCGCAAAGGGGTTCTGGCCCTGGGGCGGCGGAGTCGACACTTTGGTTCCCCCTAGGAACTTAGACGTGTGGCGCGAAATCAGTCGCGAAGTAAGACGCACGTAAGTTACCGGGCCCCACTGACAACCCTGTAGCTCAGCGGGAGTCTGTGTCATTGATGTGACACATACTGGCGTTCAAAGCGGAACATAGCGCCAGCAATTGCTCCGTAGATAACGGCGACCGTGACCACCAGCGCTGCCGAACGTCCGTCGGGCGGCAGCATCAGCGCGGCGACACCGGCGGCGCCGACGAAGGCGACGTTGAACAGGACGTCGTAGAGAGAGAAGATCCGGCCGCGGAAGCCGTCCGCCACGGAGGACTGGACGACGGTGTCGGTGGCGATCTTCGCGCCCTGGGTGACCAGCCCCAGCACGAACGCGGCGACGAACGTGGTGACTTGGGCGAACGGGAGCATGAGGGCGAGTTCCAGGACCGCGGCCGCCGCGGAGCAGACGACGATCCAGCGGACCGGGCCCAGTCGCCCCGCCGCCGACGGAGTCACCACCGCGGCGAGGAAGAAGCCGATGCCGGAGACGCCCACCGCGAGTCCCAGCAGGGCCAGTCCGTCGTCCGTGTCGGACGACCAGGCGTACCGGCACAGCATCAACACCATGACGGTCAGGGCGCCGTAGCAGAACCGCATCAGCGTGATCGCGCCGAGCACCCAGGCGGCCGTCCGGCGCCTCGGCTCGGCCAGGTGACGTACGCCGGCCGCAAGGCCGTGTGCGGTGCCCCTGAGCGCGGCGGACAGCCGCAGCCGGACCTGGTCACGGTCGGGCCCGAGCAGATCCGCGGCCATGGACAGGGAGACGAGCGCGGCGCACAGGTACAACACGCATCCCAGCAGCACCACCGCCGCGTCGGAGTCCACCACCAGCCGCACGGTGAAGGCGAGACCGCCGCCCGTGACCGCGGCCAGCGTTCCGGCGGTCGGGGAGAGCGAGTTGGCCATCACGAGGCGCTCGCCGTCGACCACCCGCGGCAGCGCCGCCGACAGACCGGCGAGGACGAAGCGGTTGACCGCGGTGACGCAGAGCGCGGAGGCGTAGAAGAGCCAGTCGGGGACCTGGCTGATCATCAGGACGGCCGTGGCCGAGGCCAGCAGGGCGCGCAGCAGATTGCCGTAGAGGAAGACCTGTCGGCGGCGCCAGCGGTCCAGCAGGACGCCGGCGAAGGGGCCGACCAGCGAGTAGGGCAGGAGCAGGACGGCCATGGCGGAGGCGATCGCGGTGGCCGAGGCCTGGTTCTCCGGGGAGAACACGACATAGGCGGCGAGCGCGACCTGGTAGACGCCGTCCGCGCACTGGGAGAGCAGCCGTACGGCGAGCAGGCGCCGGAAGTTCTCGAAGCGCAGCAGGATGCGCAGATCACGGACGACGGCCATGGTCACAGCCTCACACACGGGGAGGGTCCCCGGGTCAGGTGACCCGGGGACCCTACTCAGCCCTGGCAGGAGCGAATTTTCAGCGCTGCCGGAACAGCGCCGGTGCTGCTACGAGCGTTGCGTCGGGCTCAGCGCTCGACGTCGCCGCGGATGAACTTCTCGACGTTCTCGCGAGCCTCGTCGTCGAAGTACTGGACCGGCGGGGACTTCATGAAGTAGCTCGACGCCGACAGGATCGGTCCGCCGATGCCGCGGTCCTTGGCGATCTTCGCGGCGCGCACCGCGTCGATGATGACGCCCGCGGAGTTCGGGGAGTCCCAGACCTCGAGCTTGTACTCCAGGCTCAGCGGTACGTCGCCGAAGGCGCGACCCTCGAGACGGACGTAGGCCCACTTGCGGTCGTCGAGCCACTGCACGTAGTCCGACGGGCCGATGTGGACGTTCTTCGCGCCGAGCTCCCGGTCGGGGATCTGCGAGGTGACGGCCTGCGTCTTGGAGATCTTCTTGGACTCCAGGCGCTCACGCTCGAGCATGTTCTTGAAGTCCATGTTGCCGCCGACGTTCAGCTGCATCGTGCGGTCCAGCACGACGCCGCGGTCCTCGAACAGCTTTGCCATGACGCGGTGCGTGATGGTGGCGCCGACCTGGGACTTGATGTCGTCGCCGACGATCGGGACGCCCGCCTCGGTGAACTTGTCCGCCCACTCCTTGGTGCCGGCGATGAAGACCGGGAGAGCGTTGACGAAGGCGACCTTGGCGTCGATGGCGGCCTGGGCGTAGAACTTCGCCGCGGCCTCGGAACCGACGGGCAGGTAGCAGACGAGGACGTCGACCTGCTTGTCCTTGAGGATCTGGACGATGTCGACCGGGGCCTCGGCGGACTCCTCGATGGTCTCGCGGTAGTACTTGCCGAGGCCGTCGAGGGTGTGGCCGCGCTGGACGGTCACGCCCGTGTTGGGCACGTCGCAGAT
This sequence comes from Streptomyces sp. NPDC001858, assembly GCF_053594615.1. NCBI lineage: Bacteria > Bacillati > Actinomycetota > Actinomycetes > Kitasatosporales > Streptomycetaceae > Streptomyces > Streptomyces sp. NPDC001858. Next base: position 101,989 of record NZ_JBSFEV010000025.1, on the reverse strand, counting down.
CTTGATGGTGTTGTTCTCGGACGCGCCGATGGCGTCCGAGAGGTCGAGGCCGACCTTCTTGGCGTCCACGTCGAAGGCGGCGACGAACTCGACGTCGCTGACGTGGTAGTCGCCGAACTGCACGTGCATCAGGCCCGGGACCTTGGACGCCGGGTCGGCGTCCTTGTAGTACTCGACGCCCTGTACCAGCGATGCCGCGCAGTTGCCCACGCCGACGATGGCTACGCGAACCGAACCCATTCCGGTTGCTCCCTGTGTGTGCGAGTGAGGCCCTGGTTGGGCGCTCACGGGGTGGTTTCGTCGGGCAGATCCGCCACGGGGTCGCCCCCGGGACGGGGCAGGCCGCCCGTCGATCCAGATGTGGTGTTCTGCTGAGCGGACCCCCCGGAGGCGGAACCCGTCAGGTCCCGTCCGGCCCGCTCGCTCTCGATGAGCTCGTTCAGCCAGCGCACTTCGCGTTCCACGGACTCCATTCCGTGGCGCTGGAGCTCGAGCGTGTAGTCGTCGAGGCGCTCTCGGGTGCGGGCCAGGGAGGCGCGCATCTTCTCCAGACGCTCCTCCAGCCGGCTGCGACGGCCCTCCAGGACGCGCATCCGGACATCGCGTGACGTCTGTCCGAAAAAGGCGAAACGAGCGGCGAAGTGCTCGTCCTCGTACGCGTCGGGGCCCGTCTGCGAGAGCAGCTCCTCGAAGTGCTCCTTACCTTCCGCCGTCAACCGGTAGACGATCTTGGCGCGTCGTCCGGTGAGCGGAGCGGCGAGGGCGTCCTCGGGTGTGCTCCCCGGCTCTTCGATCAACCAGCCGTTGGCGACCAGTGTCTTGAGGCAGGGGTACAGCGTCCCGTAGCTGAACGCACGGAACACACCCAGTGACGTATTGAGCCGTTTGCGCAGCTCATAGCCGTGCATCGGGGACTCGCGGAGCAGACCCAGGACGGCGAACTCAAGGATCCCGGAACGCCGGCTCATCGTCGCCTCCCTCGGTCTTATGCCGCGCTGATGTATCGACTCGATACATCAAGACGATAGAACGGCCTTCCGCATGCGACAAGAGGGGGGACGGTGAACGGGATCACATCACTGATTCGTTGCAGGCGACTTGCCTGATTTGAGGCGAACCTCGGGGCTAGGGAGGTTTTGACGGTGCGTAGTCTGTGCGCCATGCACCACACCACCGGGACCCATGAGACGCCGGGGGGCGTCGAGGTCCTCGGTGCAGTACGGATGAATGCGCGACCGACCGCATCCGTACTTCGGGGGGACAGGAAACCAGCCGCCCTTTCCAGGCGCGCACGGATGCGCCTGCCCGAGGAGTAATCGTTCGATGAGCGAGCACCGTCGCAAACCGCCGCCGCCGCAGGGAGGCGGACGTGCCGCGGCCCGACGCGGCCAGTCCGGTCCGTCCTCCGGCCGCCGCGCGGCGCCGCGAGGCGCTACCGGATCTCCTGCCGACTACGGGTTGGGTCACGGGTCCGGAAGCGAGGAGCAGCCGTACAGCGGCCGTACCGACGCCCGACGCGCGCCCCAGAGAAACTCGGGCGGGCGGCGCAGAGTGGCCGACCCGACCGGTCCCGGAGAGGGCAGAGGGCGCTCGGCGCCCGACCGGAAGCGCCTGATCGACTATCCGCGCGCCGGAAAGTACGGCTGGCAGCGCTGGATGCCGTCCTGGAAGCTCGTCACGGGCCTGTTCGTCGGCTTCGTCGGCAGCCTGGTGGCCGTGGCCGGCATCGGCTACGCCATGGTCGGCATCCCGGACGTCGCCAAGACCGCCACGGCGCAGAACAACGTCTACTACTGGAAAGACGGCAGCCAGATGGTTGCCACCGGTGGTGAGACGAACCGGCAGAACATCGACCTCTCGCAGATCCCCGAGGAGATGCGCTGGGCGGTGATCTCGCAGGAGAACAAGACCTTCTACGAGGACAGCGGCATCGACCCCAAGGGCATCGCCCGGGCCGTGTTCAACATGGCCAGGGGCGGACAGACGCAGGGTGGATCGACGATCACCCAGCAGTACGTCAAGAACGCGATGCTGAACGACCAGAGCCAGACGATCTCCCGGAAGTTCAAGGAGATCTTCGTGTCGGTCAAGGTGGGCGCCGAGGTCGACAAGGACCAGATCATGGCCGGCTACCTGAACTCCGCGTACTACGGGCGCAACGCCTACGGAATCCAGGCCGCCGCCCGCGCCTACTTCAACAAGGATGCGATCAAGCTCAACCCGGGTGAGTGCGCCTTCCTGGCCGCCATGCTGAAGGGCGCCACGTACTACGACCCCGCCGGTGCGACCTCGGTCGACCCGACCGGCGCCACGCCCCAGGCCAACAGCAAGCGGGCCCTGGTGCAGATGCAGGACACCCTGAACAAGATGGTCGAGTACAAGCACCTCGACGCCTCGGTGCGGGCCAAGTACACGACGCTCCCCAAGTGGCAGAACCCCCGGTCGAACACCGACCTCAAGGGTCAGGTCGGCTACCTCGTCGACCTCGCCAACGGCTACCTGGTCACCAACAGCAAGAAGACCGGGATCACCCAGGACCTGCTGCAGCAGGGCGGCTACTCGATCTACACGACCTTCGACAAGAACAAGGTCAAGGAGCTCGAGGAGTCGGTCACCAAGGTCCAGAAGGCCAACATCAAGCCGGAACAGCGGCCGGAGACCGATACGCACGTCCAGTTCGGCGGCGCGTCCGTGGAACCGGCCACCGGTGCGATCCGGGCCGTCTACGGCGGTGTGGACGCGACCAAGCACTTCACCGACAACGCCGACCAGACCGGTGCCCAGGTCGGTTCGACGTTCAAGCCGTTCGTGCTGGCGGCCGCGATGACCTGGGGTGTGCGCGATCCGGAGCTGGGGTCGTCGCAGGCGCAGGACGAGCGCACCATCGTCTCGCCCAAGAGCCTGTTCAGCGGTAAGAACAAGCTCAAGATCCAGAATTACGACCAGACGGTGTGGAAGAACGAGAAGGGCGAGGAGTGGCTGCAGACCAACGACGGCGACGTCTCCCTCGGCAGCCCTCCCGAATTCAAGATCGACCTGCGTGAGGCGATGCGCGAGTCCGTGAACTCCGCCTTCGTGCAGCTCGGCATGGATGTCGGTCTGGACAAGGTCAAGGAAGCCGCGGTCAGCGCCGGCCTGAAGGAGTCCAGCCTCACCAACAGCGGATTCCCGTCGTTCTCGATCGGTATCTCCGACCCGAGCGCGATCCGGATGGCGGGTGCGTACGCGACCTTCGCCTCCAGCGGCAAGCAGCGCGACCCGTACTCCGTGGAGAAGGTCACGAGCGAGCAGGGCCAGATCTTCACGCACGAGACCGAGTCGAAGCAGGCGTTCACCTCCAAGGTCGCCGACAACGTGACGGACGTCCTGAAGACCGTGGTCGAGAAGGGCACCGGTAGCAACGCCCAGCTCACGGGCCGTGAGGTCGCGGGCAAGACCGGTACCACCGACGGCAACAAGTCGGCCTGGTTCGTGGGCTACACCCCGCAGCTGTCGACCGCGGTCACCATGTTCCGCTACGACGACGACGAGTCGAACAAAAATCGTACGTTCCTGAAGATGTTCGGAACGGGTGGCCAGAAGAAGATCCACGGTGCCTCGTTCCCGGCGCAGATCTGGCACGACTACATGGAAGAGGCGCTGAAGGGCACGCCGGCGAAGGACTTCCCGGAGCCTGAGTCCATCGGCGAGATCGTCAACGCGGAACCGTCTCCGTCGCCGTCTCCTTCGGTCACCGAGACCGAGGAGGAGGAGTCGTCTCCGTCGCCGTCTCCGAGCCGGTCGCAGGCCGATCCTTCGCCCTCGGCCTCCGAGACGTGCAGCACCTTCTTCGGCTGTGACGAGGACAGTGAGGGGACGACCAGCGGAACCTCGGAGGGCAGCAGCGGGGAGACAAGCGCCTCACCGTCTGCATCCGAGACAGAAGGCGACAGCAGAGGCAATACCAGCAACGGCTTCTTCGGAGGCGGCGGGTAGTCGCGCTATCGCCCAGCTTGGGTGTTTCACGTGAAACATGCGCATGTTTCACGTGAAACGAGGGCCGCTCCACCGGACCAGGTGGGGCGGTCCTCGGCGTTTTCCTAGGTCTGTACGGCAGGATGTCGCCCATGCCCAGTGCAGAATCGACGCCGGCGCGCGTGCACGAGCCGGACCAGGTAAGGCCCACCCGCGACGACCCGGTGGCCGCGGCCGGCAGTGAGCTGATCGGCGGTCCCCTCGGCCGACGGGCCCTGCTGGGGACCTCCTGGTGGACTCCCGTACGGATCGTCGCGCTTGTGGCGATCGGGATGTTCGCCCTAGGACTGATCCAGAAGGCGCCCTGCTACAACGGAGGCTGGTTCTTCGGCGCCACCTCCCAGTACACGCACGCCTGCTACTCGGACATTCCGCACCTTTACCAGGGTCGCGGCTTCGCCGACGGGCTCGTGCCGTACTTCGACAAGCTCCCCGGCGACATGGACTACCTCGAGTACCCGGTGCTGACCGGCGTGTTCATGGAGGTCGCCAACTGGTTGACGCCGGGCAGCGGCAGCATCCAGGACCAGGAGCAGTGGTACTGGATGGTCAACGCCGGGATGCTGATGGCCTGCGCGGCCGTCATCGCCGTCTGCGTGGCCCGGACGCATGCGCGGCGCCCCTGGGACGGCCTGCTGGTCGCCCTGGCGCCTGCCTTCGCGCTGACCGCGACCATCAACTGGGACCTCCTGGCGGTCGCTCTGACGGCCGCGGCGATGCTCATGTGGGCCCGGGGCCGGTCCCTGGCCTTCGGCGTCCTGCTGGGGCTTGCAACGGCCGCCAAGCTCTATCCCGTCTTCCTGCTCGGCCCCCTGTTCGTGCTGTGCTGGCGTGCGGGGAAGTGGCGGGACTTCGGCAAGGCGCTGGCGGGTGCGGTCGTCGCCTGGCTGGTGGTGAACCTGCCGGTGATGCTCTTCGCCTTCGAGGGGTGGTCGAAGTTCTACCGGTTCAGCCAGGAGCGGGGCGTCGACTTCGGCTCGTTCTGGCTGATCCTGGCCCAGAACTCCAGCGACCCGCTGACCACCGACAGCGTCAACACCCTCGCCACGCTTCTCGTCGTGCTGTGCGCTGTGGGCATCGCGGCCCTGGCGCTGACCGCGCCTCGTCGCCCCCGCTTCGCTCAGCTGGCCTTCCTGATCGTGGCGGCCTTCATCCTCACCAACAAGGTCTACTCGCCGCAGTACGTCCTGTGGCTGGTGCCACTGGCGGTGCTGGCCCGGCCGAAGTGGCGGGACTTCCTGATCTGGCAGGCGTGCGAGGTCGTCTACTTCCTGGGCATCTGGATGTACCTCGCGTACACGATGAGCGGAGACGCCCACAAGGGACTGCCGACCGACGGCTACCACTGGGCCATCGGCGTGCACCTGCTGGGGACGCTGTACCTGTGCGCCGTGGTCGTGCGGGACATCCTGATGCCGGAGCGGGACGTGGTCCGGCAGGCCGGCGACGACGATCCCTCGGGAGGGGTGCTCGACGGGGCGGAGGACGTCTTCGTCCTCGGCACCGCGGCGCATCCGCCCCGGCACGCCTCCCACTTCGACGGACCGGAGGTGGACTGGGGCAAGGCGGAGGCCGTCGACAGTTCGCCGTGAGCGAACAGGCCCTGGCGAGAAGAGGCCGTACACGGAATCCGTGTACGGCCTATTCGCTGTCTCTGCTGTCTCTGCTGCCGGTGTTGCCCGTGCTGCCTGGGCTGCCGCTGGGGCTCAGCGGTCCACGAGCCGGTCGAACTGCGTGGTGGTGTGCCGCAGATGGGCCACCAGTTCGTCCCCGACGTGCGGCTCCGGCGCGTCCGAGGGCACGAACAGGATGGACACCTGCATGTGCGGCGGCTCGGCGAACCAGCGCTGCTTCCCGCCCCACACGAACGGCGAGAGGTTCCGGTTCACGGTGGCGAGGCCGGCCCGGGCGACGCCCTTGGCGCGCGGCATGACGCCGTGCAGGGCCTTGGGGGCCTCCAGACCCACCCCGTGCGACGTACCGCCCGCCACGACCACCAGGAAGCCGTCGGAGGCCGCCTTCTGCTGCCGGTAGCCGAAGCGGTCGCCCTTGGCGACCCGGGTGACGTCCAGGACCGCGCCGCGGTACTCGGTGGCGTCATGGTCCCCCAGCCACAGCCGCGTGCCGATCCGGGCACGGAACCGGGTCTGCGGGAACTGCTGCTGCAGCCGGGCGAGTTCGTCGGCCTTGAGGTGGCTGACGAACATCGTGTGCAGCGGCAGCCGGGCCGCACGCAGCCGGTCCATCCAGCCGATGACCTCCTCGACGGCGTCGGAGCCGTCGGTGCGGTCCAGCGGCAGGTGGATCGCGAAACCCTCGAGCCGGACGTTCTCGATGGCGGCGTGCAGCTGGGCCAGGTCCTGCTCGCTGATGCCGTGCCGCTTCATCGAGGACATCACCTCGATGACCACACGGGCCCCAACGAGGCCGTACACGCCGTCGATCGAGGACACCGAGCGCACGACCCGGTCAGGCAGCGGCACGGGCTCCTCGCCGCGCCGGTACGGCGTCAGCACCAGCAGGTCGGCGCCGAAGAAGTCCTTGATGCGCGCGGCCTCGTAGGTCGTTCCGACGGCGAGGATGTCCGAGCCCAGCCGGGTGGCCTCCTCCGCCAGCCGCTCGTGCCCGAAGCCGTAGCCGTTGCCCTTGCAGACCGGGACGAGTCCCGGGAACTGCTCCTGCACGTGCTTGTGATGCGCCCGCCAGCGCGCGGTGTCGACGTAGAGGGTGAGCGCCATGGCCGGACCTGGGACCTTTCTGGTGGCTGCGATGGGGGAAACGCGTCAGGGTGTCAGAGGCGTCAGAGGTATGGAATCACCGAACGTGACGTCAGCGGCGCGACATGTAGATGTCGAGCGCCTTGTGGAGCAGCTTGTTCAGCGGGAAGTCCCACTCGCCGAGGTACTCCGCGGCCTGACCGCCCGTGCCGACCTTGAACTGGATCAGGCCGAAGAGGTGGTCGGTCTCGTCCAGCGAGTCGGAGATGCCGCGCAGGTCGTAGACGGTGGCGCCGAGGGCGTAGGCGTCGCGCAGCATGCGCCACTGCATCGCGTTCGAGGGGCGGAACTCACGGCCGATGTTGTCGGAGGCGCCGTACGAGTACCAGACGTGCCCGCCGACGATCAGCATCGTCGCCGCCGACAGGTTCACCCCGTTGTGGCGGGCGAAGTACAGCCGCATACGGTTCGGGTCCTCGGTGTTGAGGGCCGTCCACATGCGCTGGAAGTACGACAGCGGGCGCGGCCGGAAGTGGTCGCGCAAGGCCGTGATCTCGTACAGCCGCTGCCATTCCTCGAGGTCGTGGTAGCCGCCCTGGACGACCTCGACGCCGGCCTTCTCGGCCTTCTTGATGTTGCGGCGCCACAACTGGTTGAAGTTCTTGTGGACCTCTTCAAGGGAACGGTTCGCCAGCGGCACCTGGTAGACGTAGCGCGGCTGGACGTCGCCGAAGCCGGCGCCGCCGTCCTCGCCCTGCTGCCAGCCCATGCGGCGCAGCTTGTCGGCCACCTCGAAGGCGCGCGGTTCGATGAAGTCGGCCTCGATGTCGCGCAGGCGCTTCACGTCCGGGTTCTGGATGCCCGCCTTGATGGACGTGGCCTCCCAGCGGCGGATGATCACCGGCGGGCCCATCTTCACCGAGAACGCGCCCTGCTGCCTGAGGTGCGCGAGCATCGGTTCCAGCCACTCGGTGAGATTTGGCGCATACCAGTTGATGACCGGGCCCTCGGGCAGATAGGCCAGATAGCGCTTGATCTTGGGCAGTTGGCGGTAGAGGACGAGACCCGCGCCGACCAGTTCACCGGTTCGCCCGTCGAACCAGCCGAGGCTCTCCGATCGCCACTCGGCCTTGACATCGGCCCAGGCCGGAACCTGCATGTGGCTCGCCGACGGCAGGCTCTGGATGTATGCCAGATGCTGCTCTCGGCTGATCGTCCTCAGGGTCAGGCTCATTCGGGGCGCTCCTCGGGCTGGTGTGGCCCCATGGGTAAGGGGGCTCCGGCTCTCGCGCCGAAGCCTACTGCGCCTTGCGAGCGCCCTGACTGGGCGTATGGCACCTGCGCCCCGGCCCGAGCGCGGCCGGGGCGTTCCGTCATGGTTCGTAGGTGTCCTACGCGTCCTGCGGTGGGCGTGGTGTCCGGGATGCCGGGATCGGCCCCGGACCGGTCACCAGACTCCGCCGAAGAGACCGCCGTGCGCCATCCCGATGAAGAAGCCCACGGCCGCGGTGCCGAGACCCAGGATCAGGCCGAAGCGTTCACGGGTGGTCTCGGAGATCCACTGCCCGTACGCGCCGGTCAGGATTCCCACCAGACCGGTCCAGGAGCTCAGCAGATGCAGGCTGTGGAAGAACGACGTGATGAAGGCCGTCAGACCGAGCACCAGAGTCACGGCGAGCAGAGTGTCCTGGAGCGGATGGGGTTTGCCGTCGGTCGCCAAGAGAGATCCGGCGGTATTGGGTCGCAATGCCTGTGCCATGGGGCACCTCCTGCGGAAGCGGCGCATCGTAGCGCCATACACACCCGACGTGTACAGATTGACGGTCAACCACGCCGGATTTCAACCGGAAGCGGGTGTGCAGGTAGTCTGTACCGTCTGCACCGGTGTCTGCCCAGCCAGAGCCAGGGCGTCTGCCCAGCTCAGACCGGGGATGTCGCTTGCCGGCCCCCGATTGTCAGTGGCGGCCGATACCGTTGCGTACGCATCACAACCCTCCTGCCACGGATCGACCGTGGCCGCTGAGTCCAAAGGAGGTGGGTTCCACATGCGTCACTACGAAGTGATGGTCATCCTCGACCCCGATCTCGAGGAGCGCGCTGTCTCCCCGCTGATCGAGAACTTCCTCTCCGTCGTCCGTGAGGGCAACGGAAAGGTCGAGAAGGTCGACACCTGGGGCCGTCGTCGTCTCTCGTACGAGATCAAGAAGAAGCCCGAGGGCATCTACTCGGTCATCGACCTGCAGGCCGAGCCTGCGGTCGTCAAGGAGCTCGACCGCCAGATGAACCTGAACGAGTCGGTCCTCCGGACCAAGGTCCTCCGCCCCGAGACCCACTGAGCTCACGCTCAGCTGATCTCGGGATTTCGAGTAGCAGCACAAGCAGCCAGCAGCAAACCCGCCGAGAGGTTCCCCCATGGCAGGCGAGACCGTCATCACGGTCGTCGGCAATCTTGTCGACGACCCCGAGCTGCGCTTCACCCCCTCCGGTGCGGCGGTCGCGAAGTTCCGTGTCGCGTCCACTCCCCGCACCTTCGACCGTCAGACGAACGAGTGGAAGGACGGCGAAAGCCTGTTCCTGACCTGCTCCGTCTGGCGTCAGGCGGCGGAGAACGTCGCGGAGTCGCTCCAGCGAGGCATGCGCGTCATCGTGCAGGGCCGGCTGAAGCAGCGGTCCTACGAGGACCGTGAGGGCGTCAAGCGCACGGTCTACGAGCTGGACGTCGAGGAAGTCGGCGCCAGCCTGCGCAGTGCCACGGCAAAGGTCACCAAGGCCTCGGGCCGCGGTGGCCAGGGCGGCCAGGGTGGTTACGGCGGCGGTGGCGGTGGCGGCCAGGGTGGCGGCGGCTGGGGTGGAAACTCCGGCGGCGGCCAGCAGGGCGGCGGCGCTCCCGCTGAGGACCCGTGGGCCACCAGCGCTCCCGCCGGTGGCGCCCAGGGCGGCGGCAGCGGCGGCGGCTGGGGCGGAAGCTCCGGCGGCGGCCAGCAGGGCGGCGGCTACTCGGACGAACCCCCCTTCTAGCCCGTCGGGCCCGGGCATCCGGGCCTGCTCGGGTCGAGGGTGGGTCGTATCCCAACTTCTTGATCACACAGGAGAAACACCATGGCGAAGCCGCCTGTGCGCAAGCCTAAGAAGAAGGTCTGCGCTTTCTGCAAGGACAAGGTCACGTACGTGGACTACAAGGACACGAACATGCTGCGGAAGTTCATTTCCGACCGCGGCAAGATCCGTGCCCGTCGCGTGACCGGCAACTGCACGCAGCACCAGCGTGACGTCGCCACGGCCGTCAAGAACAGCCGTGAGATGGCGCTGCTGCCGTACACCGCCCAGGCGCGATAAGGGAAGGGTGACCGACAAATGAAGATCATCCTCACCCACGAGGTCTCTGGCCTCGGTGCCGCCGGCGACGTCGTCGACGTCAAGGACGGTTACGCTCGCAACTACCTGATCCCGCGGAACTTCGCGATCCGCTGGACCAAGGGTGGCGAGAAGGACGTCGAGCAGATCCGTCGTGCTCGCAAGATCCACGAGATCCAGACCATCGAGCAGGCCAACGCTGTGAAGGCCCAGCTCGAGGGCGTCAGGGTCCGCCTGGCCGTCCGCTCCGGCGACGCCGGTCGTCTCTTCGGTTCCGTCACCCCGGCCGACATCGCTTCGGCGATCAAGGCTTCCGGTGGCCCCGAGGTCGACAAGCGCCGCATCGAGCTCGGCTCGCCGATCAAGACGCTGGGCGCCCACCAGACGTCCGTGCGTCTGCACCCCGAGGTTGCCGCCAAGGTCAACATCGAGGTCATCGCGGCCTGATCGCCGTGCTCGGCTGGTAGTGCTGAGGAGGGGCCGCACCCGTTGGGTGCGGCCCCTTCCGCTTGCTTGTTTCACGTGAAACGCCCGTTTCCCGCGAGGGCTGGTTCTGCGTGACCCTCTGTTTCGCGCGATCGCCGGTTTCACGTGAAACGGTCAGCGGGTTGCGCCGGTGATGACCCAGCGGCCGGAGCGGGCGCGTAGCCAGAGCGTCAGCATCCGGACGGCCATCATCAGCGTCAGCGCTCCCCACACCGCGGTGAGACCGCCGCCGAAGACCGGCACCAGCAGAGCCACCGGGGTGAAGACGGCCAGCGTGAGCACCATCGCCCAGGCGAGATACGGTCCGTCTCCCGCACCCATCAGCACTCCGTCCAGCACGAAGACGATGCCGCAGATCGGCTGGGAGAGCGCCACCACGAGAAGGGCCGGCAGTGCGGCGTCCTTCACCGCGGGGTCGCTGGTGAAGAGTGGCAGGAACAGCGGCCGGGCGATCACGACGAGCAGGCCGAGGGCGACCCCCACGGCGATGCCCCATCCGACCATGCGGCGGCATACGTCACGGGCGCCCTGAGCGTCGTCGGCACCGAGATAGCGTCCGATGATGGCCTGTCCGGCTATGGCTATGGCGTCGAGGGCGAAGGCGAGCAGGCTCCACAGGCTCAGAGCGATCTGGTGTGCCGCGATGTCGTCGTCCCCAAGACGGGCGGCCACAGCGGTGGCGATCATCAGAATGGCCCGCAGCGAGAGCGTGCGGACCAGCAGGGGTACCCCGGCCTGGGCGGAGGCTCTGATGCCGGCGGCGTCGGGCCGCAGAGACGCGCCGTGGCGGCGAGCCCCGCGCACCACCACGGTGAGGTAGGCCGCGGCCATACCGCACTGGGCGATGACGGTGCCCCAGGCGGAGCCGGCGATGCCGAGGTCCGCGCCGTAGACGAGGCCGGCGTTCAGGGCCGCGTTGGCGACGAAGCCCCCGACGGCGACATAGAGCGGGGTCCGGGTGTCCTGGAGTCCGCGCAGGACGCCGGTCGCGGCGAGAACGACGAGCATGGCCGGGATGCCGAGGGCTGAGATGCGCAGATAGGTGGTGGCGTACGGAGCGGCGGTGTCCGAGGCGCCGAACACCTCGACGAGTGTCGGGGCGGTGGGCAGGACGGTGACGATCACGGCGGCGCCGAGCAGAAGGGCCAGCCAGATTCCGTCCACGCCCTGGCGGATGGCGGCCGGAAGGTCACCGGAGCCCACGCGGCGCGCGACGGCGGCTGTCGTGGCATAGGCGAGGAAGACGAAGACGCTGACGGCGGTCATGAGAAGTGCGGAGGCGACCCCGAGCCCGGCGAGTTGGGCGGTGCCCAGATGGCCCACGATCGCGCTGTCGGCCATGACGAAGAGCGGCTCGGCGACGAGTGCGCCGAAGGCCGGGACGGCGAGCGCGACGATCTCCCGATCGTGCTGTCGCCGGATGGCCCTGGGGGGCGCGGGAGCCTGTGTCATGACCACCAATCTAATCGTCCACAGGTAAGATATGCAATCGGCCAGTGACCCTTACTTTCCCCTGTGTCGCGCATCCACTCGCGCGCCGTTCGAAGGGATCTTGGCCCGACCGGGAAACTTTTTTTTCTGCACAGCCAGTGGATGGGGAACGTGCAGGTCAGAGGCTGTCGAAAAGAAAAGGCGAGGGCTTGTTCACAGTACTGTCCACCGGGTCATGCACAGGTTTTGCGGAGTTCTCCACAGCATCGGGCCCGTCGTCCACATGGCCTGTGGATAACCAGATTGGCTGAAGGTGCCCGCGGGCCTACGGTGGTGCGGCGCCCGCTACGTCCGTCGGTCGAAGAAACCCTCACAATACCGACGCGCCACAAACGGAGTTGGGGCTCTCAATTGTCAGTGCCGTGCCGTAGAACTTGAGGCACGGCGAGGTCCGCTCGGCGGACGGGAGGAGGCTGCTCGGTGAGCATTTCCGAGCCCTTGGACGACCCGTGGGCTGAGAGCGGACCCAGTGATCGTCTGCCCGCTTCCCGCCGACGTGGCGACGGAGGCCGCGGCCGTGACGAACAGCATGACCGCGGCCGGGACAGCGGTGAGTGGGAGGGCGGTGGCACCGCTTTCGAGCGAGTACCGCCGCAGGACCTCGACGCGGAGCAGTCCGTCCTCGGAGGCATGCTCCTGTCGAAGGACGCCATCGCCGACGTCGTCGAGGTGCTCAAGGGCCACGACTTCTACAAGCCCGCGCACGAGACGATCTACCAGGCGATTCTCGACATCTACGCCAAGGGCGAACCGGCCGACCCGATCACGATCGCGGCCGAACTCACCAAGCGCGGCGAGATCAACAAGGTCGGCGGCGCGGCGTATCTGCACACCCTCGTCCAGACGGTGCCCACCGCCGCCAACGCCGAGTACTACGCGGAGATTGTCCACGAGCGAGCGGTGCTGCGCCGCCTGGTCGAGGCCGGCACCCGCATCACGCAGATGGGATACGCGGCCGACGACGACGTCGACGAGATCGTCAACCGCGCCCAGGCGGAGATCTACGCGGTCACCGAGCAGCGCACCAGCGAGGACTACCTGCCGCTCGGCGACATCATGGAGGGCGCGCTCGACGAGATCGAGGCGATCGGCTCGCGCAGCGGCGAGATGACGGGAGTGCCCACCGGCTTCACGGACCTCGACTCGCTCACCAACGGTCTGCACCCGGGCCAGATGATCGTCATCGCGGCCCGTCCCGCCATGGGCAAGTCGACGCTGGCGCTGGACTTCGCGCGTGCGGCGTCGATCAAGCACAACCTGCCGAGCGTCATCTTCTCCCTGGAAATGGGGCGCAACGAGATCGCGATGCGCCTGCTCTCCGCCGAGGCCAGGGTCGCCCTGCACCACATGCGCTCCGGCACCATGACGGACGAGGACTGGACGCGTCTGGCCCGCCGGATGCCCGAGGTGTCGTCCGCGCCGCTCTACATCGACGACTCCCCGAACCTGTCGATGATGGAGATCCGCGCGAAGTGCCGGCGGCTGAAGCAGCGCAACGACATCAAGCTCGTGATCATCGACTATCTGCAACTGATGCAGGCCGGTGGTTCCAAGCGCTCCGAGAGCCGTCAGCAGGAAGTCTCGGACATGTCCCGAAACCTCAAGCTGCTGGCCAAGGAGCTGGAGGTCCCGGTGATCGCGCTTTCGCAGCTCAACCGTGGTCCCGAGCAGCGCACGGACAAGAAGCCGATGGTGTCCGACCTGCGTGAGTCCGGCTCCATCGAGCAGGACGCCGACATGGTGATCCTGCTGCACCGTGAGGACGCGTACGAGAAGGAGTCTCCGCGCGCGGGCGAGGCGGACATCATCGTCGGCAAGCACCGTAACGGCCCGACGGCCACCATCACCGTCGCCTTCCAGGGCCACTACTCACGCTTCGTGGACATGGCGCAGACCTGATCGCGCGCTCCAGGATCCGCGATCCCGTTGGCAAGGGCCACGTTCAGTAGCGAGCGATCCCTTCGAGGCTTTCCGGGACAGGTCCGTCCGGTAGCCGCCAGCGGTCCCGACAACGCCCGGCGGTAAGGGTGAATCGCTCGGCGGCGGGGGCATAGTTTGAGATGTCCACGACCCGTGAGGGGGCCCGATGAGGCGTACGGAGGCGGCCAGGCAGTTGGGGAGGTTCGTGCGGGAGCACCGCACCGATGGCGCGCGGCGTCTGCGGCAGGCGGGCGTCTGGCTGATGGTCGGGGTGGTGGGCACGGCCTTCGGGGTGCCGGTGGCGATCGCGTCGGTGGGCACCACCGAGGGGGCCCCGGGGCTGGCGGGGCTGCTGCTCGGGTTCGGTCTGACGGGGTGGGGCCTGGGGATCTGGCGCCTGGTGCAGGCGTTCCGCACCCGGGAACAGTGCTTCGACATCCATGAGCGGGGGTTCACCCACCGGGTGGCGGGCACCGCCACCGTGATCCCCTGGGAGGACGTCGCGCAGGTGAGCACCGCCGGCGGCGACGGCCGGGCGCTCGCCGATGCCCGCGGCATGGGCTCTACGTGCGAGATCCGGCTGCACAACGGACGCCGGATCCGCGTCGACGCCTTCACCGAGGACATGCGGGACCTGGCGGCGGTCGTCCACCGCGCGGTTCACCTCGGGCAATTCCCCCAGGGCCGGGGACGCTGACCGGCTCCGGCTGACGCCGGTCGGTGCCGGGGCCGCCGACCCGCGCGACCCGGCGGCCCTACGGCGAAATGAGCTCGACGTCGGGCGGGTGGGCGGGTGGACTGAGCGCATGACGACACCTCAGGAAGAGCTGCTCCCCGGCACCCGGCGTGCGCTGCTGCACCGGATCGCCGTGGCCCAGGCCGAAGGGCGGGCGCCGTCGCTCGTTGCCGCGGTCGTACGGGACGGGCGGGCTGTGTGGCACGGGGCGCGGACCTCGGTCGACGGGCACGCGCCGGACGAGAACGTGCAGTACCGGATCGGCTCGATCACCAAGACCTTCACCGCCGTTCTCGTGCTGCGGCTGCGCGACGAAGGAGTGCTCGACCTCGAGGACCCGCTGGAGAAACATCTGCCCGGCACCGGCGCGGGGGAGGCCACGGTTGCCGAACTGCTCGCCCACACCGGCGGGTTGGCGGCCGAGTCGCCCGGACCGTGGTGGGAGCGAACCCCTGGCTCGCTGCGGCCCGAGCTCGCCGACGTCCTCGGCGACCAAGCGGCCCCGCATCCGCCCGGCCGACGCCACCACTACTCCAACCCCGGCTACACGCTTCTCGGCGCCCTTGTGGAAGAACTCCGCAGGGCGCCCTGGGAAGACGTACTGCGGCGTGAAGTGCTCGAACCGCTGGGCCTGGATCGTACGACCGTGCGACCGCAGGCCCCGGCCGCGGGCGGCTGGGCTGTGCACCCCTGGGCCGACGTCCTGCTGCCCGAGCCCACCGAGGACTTCGGACGGATGGCCCCGGCGGGCCAGCTCTGGTCCACGACCGGCGACCTCGCGCGTTTCGCCGCCTTCCTGGCACGGGGCGACGACCGGGTGCTGAGCGCGGACACCCTGCGCGAGATGGGGACGCCCGCGGCCCCGGCCGGGCTGGCGGATGTGGCGGACGGTGCGACGTACGGCCTCGGACTGCAGATCCAGCACCGGGACGGACGGATCCTCGTGGGCCACTCCGGCTCGGTGCCCGGTTTCCTGGCGACCCTCACCGTCGGCATCGCGGACGACGTCGCCGCGGTGGTGCTCGCCAACTGCACTTCGGGCCTGCTGACCTCCCAGGTGGCCGCCGATCTCGTACGCATCGTGGCCGAGGCCGAGCCGCGGATTCCCGAGCCCTGGCATCCCCTGCGGGAGGTCGACGGTTCCGTCCTGGAATTGGCGGGTCAGTGGTACTGGGGGGCCAGCCCCTTTGCGTTGCGGGTGACGGCCGATGGGCTCGTCTCCCTCGGGCCGCTGTCCGGCGGCGGCCGGCGCTCGCGGTTCAGGCCGAACGGGGACGGCACCTGGACCGGCCTGGAGGGCTATTACGCAGGAGAGCTCCTGCAGCCCGTGCGCAGGCCGGACGGGGGCGTGGACCACCTGGACCTGGGGTCGTTCGTGTTCACCCGCGAGCCGTACGACGAGCGGGCCGCAGTGCCTGGTGGCGTCGACCCGGAGGGATGGCGGGGGATCGGCTCTTAGCGACACGAGAAGGAAGCGCCCTGTTTCACGTGAAACAGGGCGCTTCCTTCCTGAGAGGCATGCTCTCCGGGAGAGCGGAATGCTCAGAGCTGCAGCTTGAAGCCCACATGTGAGGCGACGAAGCCCAACCGCTCGTAGAAGCGGTGGGCGTCCGTGCGTGCGTTGTCCGAGGTCAGCTGCACCAACTGGCAGTTCTCCCGGCGGGACTCGTCGATCGCCCACTCGATGAACCGGGTGCCCAGACCGCTTCCGCGCTCGTCGGCGTGCACGCGCACACCCTCGATGATCGACCTGGTCGAGCCGCGCCGGGACAGCCCCGGGACGATCGTCAGCTGGAGGGTGCCGACGACGCGTCCCTCGCGGACGGCCACGACCAGGCGTTGGTTGGGGTCGGCGGTGAGCCGTTCCAGCGCGGTCAGATACGGGCCGAGGTCGTCCGGCGACTCGCGCTGTGCGCCCAGCGGGTCGTCCGCGAGCATGCCGACGATCGCGGGGAGGTCCTCGGCGACAGCGGCTCGTATTTCAAGATCTCCCATGACCGCAACTCTATGCACCGAGGGCGGCGGCGGGCGTCTTCAGTGACTCCACGACCTGTACCAGCGGAGCCAGTTCCGGGTTCTCGGCGGCTGTGTCGAGCGCCTCGCGCAGGGCGCCGTCGTTGGTCGGGCGCGCTTCGCCGAGGAGCTTCAGGCCGGCGTCGGTGACGTTGGTGTAGATGCCCCGGCGATCGGTGGGGCACAGGTAGCGCTCGAGCAGACCGCGGTCCTCGAGCCGGGTCACCAGCCTGGTGGTCGCGCTCTGGCTGAGGACGACGGCGTCGGCCACCTGCTTCATCTGCAGATGCCCGCCGTCGCCGTCGTGCTGTCGGCTGAGCACGTCGAGGAGGGAGTACTCGCGCACGCTCAGGTCGTGCCGCGTCTGCAGCGCCCGCTCGATATGGGCCTCGATCCTGCCGTGCAGCAGGGAGAGGGCGCACCAGCCCTGGGCGAGGGCGGTGAGCGCGGGGTCCGTTGCAGTCATGGGCGTTTCTCCTCCGTCCCGAAGCGGCTGACACCAGGATAGAGCACTTCCGCAATAGTCTGCGGTTGCAAATAGCCCGCGTGTGCAACTATTGTGGGCGAACGTAAAGCGCACCTGCAATCGTTTGGGAAGGTTCTAGCCTCTATGCCTCTCGCGCTTCTGGCCCTCGCGATCGGGGCCTTCGGAATCGGAACGACCGAGTTCGTGATCATGGGACTGCTACCCGAGGTCGCCGGCGATTTCGGGGTCTCCATCCCCACGGCGGGCCTGCTCGTGACGGGCTATGCGCTGGGTGTCGTGTTCGGCGCCCCGCTCATGACCGTCCTCGGCACCAAGATCCCGCGCAAGCGGATGCTGATGCTGCTGATGGGTCTGTTCATCGTCGGCAACCTGCTCTCCGCCGTCGCCCCGGTCTTCGCCGTGATGCTGATCGGGCGGGTGGTCGCCTCGCTCGCCCATGGAGCGTTCTTCGGCATCGGCTCCGTCGTCGCCGCCGACCTGGTCGCCCCCGACAAGAAGGCCGGCGCCATCGCGATGATGTTCACCGGGCTCACCGTCGCCAACGTCATCGGCGTCCCGCTGGGCACGCTTGTCGGACAGCACATCGGCTGGCGCGTCACCTTCGCCGTCGTCGCCGCGCTCGGTGTCGTCGGGCTGGTCGGCATCGCCAAGCTCGTGCCCGAGATGCCCCGGGCGGAGGGCGTGCGCCTGCGGCACGAACTGGCCGCCTTCAAGAACGCCCAGGTCCTGCTCGCCATGGCGATGACCGTCCTCGGCTTCGGCGGTGTCTTCGCGGCCATCACCTACATCGCGCCGATGATGACTCACGTCACCGGATTCGCCGACGGCTCCGTCACCTGGCTGCTCGTTCTCTTCGGGCTCGGCATGGTCGGCGGCAACCTCATCGGCGGCAAGTACGCGGACCGAGCCCTGATGCCCATGCTGTACGTCTCGCTGGGCGCCCTTGCCGTCGTCCTGGCGCTCTTCACTCTCACCGCCCACAACAAGGCCCTCGCGGCCGTCACGATCACCCTCATCGGCGCCCTTGGCTTCGCGACCGTCCCGCCACTGCAGAAGCGTGTCCTGGACCAGGCGCACGGAGCGCCGACGCTGGCCTCGGCCGTGAACATCGGCGCCTTCAACCTGGGCAACGCGCTGTCGGCCTGGCTCGGCGGCGTCGTCATCGCCGCCGGCCTCGGCTACACCGCGCCGAACTGGGTCGGAGCCGCCCTCGCCGTGGGCGCGCTGATCCTGGCCTTCGTGTCGGCCGCGTTGGAACGGCGTGACAGCGCCGCCGGCCACCCGGGCCAGATCGTCGCGGGCAGTACCGCTGCTGCCGAGCGACAGGCGGCGGCCACCCAGGCCACCCAGGCCGTGCAGGCCGTCCAGGCCGTCCAGCGCTGAATGTCGTCCAGCGCCCGAAGGTCGTCCGTTCGCACCGAAACCGCGGCAACACCGCAAGGAGAAGTTCCCCTCATGAGCACCACCACTTTTGCGCCCCTGACCATTCACGACGCCGAAGCGCTCGTCTCGGCTGCTCGCAGCGCCGCTGAGGCCGCTGGAGTAACGGTCAGCGTCACCGTCCTGGACGCGGGCGGCCAACTGTTGGCCTTCCGGCGCGACGACCGGGCCGTACTGATCTCCGGGGAGACGAGCACGCGCAAGGCGTACACGGCACTCCAGCTGAACGCCCCCACCGCCGACCTCGTCGACGCCGTTCAGCCCGGAGGCCTGTTCCACACCCTGCCCACCGCCCTCGACCGACCGCTGCTGTTCATCGCGGGCGGTGTGCCGGTCCATCGCGGCGGCCGCCTGATCGGCGCTATCGGGGTCGGGGGCGGCGCCCCGGAGCAGGACCACGGCTTTGCCACGGCGGCCGTGGAGGCGCTCGCCTGACGGCGGACGCCCACACAGAACGCCGGCTCCCCAACCGTCAAGGGAACCGGCGTTCGGTCGTCCGTCCGCGCCGTCAGCCGGCCGCGACCGTCAGTGGAGCGAACCGGCGGCGCCAGTCGCCCGGCAACTCCGAGACCCCGTAGGTCATGACGGCGTTGAACGAGACGGATTGCATGCCCCGCGCCTTCACCCACGCCAGCAGTCCTTCGTGGCGTACGTCGATGTCGGTGCGCAGTGGACGATCTGTTCCGGCGGCGAGGGAGGAGAGAAGGGCCTTCGCCGTTTCCGTGTCCCGGGCGATCAGCGGGCCCACGACGTGGGTGTCCAGGGTGGGCCAGGCCGCCGCGTAGCCGACGATCCGGCCTGCGTCCTGGGCGACCCGCAGCTGGTCGGCGAAAGCGGGCAGCCGGATGATCATGTGTGTGCGATCGACGCCGAAGACCTCCTCGTCGAGCCGGACGATCGCGGTGAGGTCCTCCGCCGTGGCCGCGCGGGTGGCGATGCCTGAAGCCGGCTCGCCCGGTGTGAAGTGCCCCTGCACCATTTCTGCCCGGCCGGTGGTCTTGAAGCCCAGTTCCTCGTAGAGCGGACGGCCGTTCGCTGTTGCGTGCAGGGTGAGCGGGGTGGTTCCCATGAGGGAGACGACGTGCCGCATCAGCCGCCGGCCGATGCCCTGCCGGGCGTGCCGCTCGGCGACCAGCACCATGCCGACGGCGGCTAGAGCAGGGCGGCCGTACGGACCGTACTCGGTGACCACGCAGGCGCTGACGAGGCCCCCGTCGGGGTCGTCGATGCCGTATCCCTTCCCGGCCGAGAGGAGGAGGCCCCACTTGTGTTCATCACGCGGCCACCCCCGATCCTCGGACAAGTCGGCGCAGGCGGTGAGATCGCGGTGCGTCAGGCGGCGGATGGGCAGAGCGATAGAGGAAGGAGTCGGCACGCAGGTCAGGCTTTCCGACCGGTGCCGTCGACGTCCACCCGTTTCCCCTTGGATGTACGTGCTTTTGGCCATGTCGTAGCCAACTGCAACTGCGCTGTGCGTCGACAGTGGGCGAGTGTTTCACGTGAAACACGTGCAGCAGAAGGCAGAGCAGAGGACTCGGCACGCTTCTCCACGGAACTTCCGCACCGTTGGAGATTTCGCGCCAACTCGGCCTGGAGGCCGAGGCGACGGTTTTCGACCAGTGGATCTTGGCGGGATTGATCGGACCGCCGGAGTATCCGGGTAAGGATCTATGGGGTGCCTATGAACTGGTGTGTCGCGGCCGGTAATTGAAGGAATCAAGGGTTCCCGCCCGAGTGTGTCCCAGGAGGGCAGGGGAGACTTGTGTGGCGGGCAACGCCCGGTATGGTCGACTCCGGTTCGCTTCCGGTACGAGGTGCGCGAAACATCGTGCGCACATTCCGTGCGAGCCGAGAGCAGGGCAGGGCAAGGCAAGGCAGCCTAACGGGATGGAGAGATCGAAGGCCCGCATTTCCGGTGATGCGATCGAGGCGTTCGCACAGGATGCGATGCTGCGATGAGAGGGCTGTGTCCCCTATCGCACTCTCGCGCTATGCGTTCGTGCGGAGCGGAAATACGGGTGGACCGCGGCCCTTTCGGGCGCGGGACCGAACGGAGGAGCAAGCCGTCTGCGGGGGAAGCAGGCACCTTCCGATCCAGGAAGTGCGCAGACCGACCTAAAGATGTTCGAGGCGAGGCACACCATGGACGCTCCGACCACCAGGTCGGCTGACAACGGCACGTCCGGCGGCGGGAGCGGATGGTTTACCCCGCAGAAGCAGCCGGAGCCTGCCGCAGGGGGCGATCAGGGAGTTACAGACGGCCGTCGCCTCGCCGGCCTGCGCCCCGTGGGCAGGAACGCGGCTGATCCGCACGGCGGCAACGAGCCCCAGGACCGCACCACGGACGCCGGGTCCCGAATACAGCCGAGCCCGCCACCCTTCGTCGAGGTCCCCGCCCAGACTCAGAACCCAGTCCAGGCTCAGGACCCAGTCCAGGCTCAAGCCCCAACCCAGGCTCAAGCCCCCATCGCGGCTCAGGCGGCGGCTGCCCCTCCACCAGCCCCTGCCGCCCCTGAGGGGCTCGCCGGATCGCGTCTACCCACGCAGCAGATCACCGCGCTCGCCGAGCCTCGCCCGCCGGAGTGGCGGCAGCCCACTGTCCCGCCCGCCGAGCCCCTCGTGCCCGCTCAGCGGTCCGCGCAGGTGCAGGCCGCGTCCCCGGACGCCGTACTCGTCCGGCGCACCATGGCCGAGGTGGGCCCGGTGGCCGACAAGGTCACGTCGTACTTCTACGCGATGCTCTTCGTCCGCCACCCCGAGCTGCGTTCGCTCTTCCCGCCCGCGATGGACGCCCAGCGCGACCGGCTCCTCAAGGCGCTGCTCACGGCCGCCGAGCACATCGACAACACCCCGGTCCTCGTCGAGTACCTGCAGAACCTCGGCCGCGGTCACCGCAAGTACGGCACGCAGGCCGAGCACTATCCGGCGGTCGGCGAGTGTCTGATCGGCGCGCTGAGCAGGTATGCGGACGCCGTGTGGGACGCCGAGACCGAGGCGGCCTGGGTCCGGACGTACACGACGATCTCCCAGGTCATGATCGATGCGGCGGCCGTCGACGAACTCCGCGCCCCGGCCTGGTGGCACGCGGAGGTGGTGTCGCACGACCTCCGAACACCTAACGTCGCGATCCTCACCGTCCGCCCGAACCAGCCCTATCCCTTCCGCGCCGGGCAGTACGCGAGCGTGGAGACGCCTTGGTGGCCGCGGATCTGGCGGCACTTCTCCTTCGCCTCCGCGCCCCGCTCCGACGGTCTGCTGACCTTCCATGTGAAGGCCATCCCCGCGGGCTGGGTCTCCAACTCCCTGGTGCACCGCGCACGGCCGGGCGACGTCATCCGGTTGGGTCCGCCGGCCGGTTCGATGACCGTCGACCACACCAGGAACAGCGGGCTGCTCTGTCTCGGGGGCGGCACCGGCATAGCGCCGATCAAGGCGCTGGTCGAGGATGTCGCCGAGCATGGAGCGCGGCGTCCGGTCGAGGTGTTCTACGGCGCGCGTAGCGACCACGACCTATATGACATCGACACGATGCTCAGGCTTCAGCAGTCCCACCCATGGCTGCAGGTCCGCCCGGTGGTGGACCGCCACGGTCTGCTCCAGCTGCCCGACGCCATACGCACCTTCGGGCCTTGGACCGCGTACGACGCTTATGTCTCGGGTCCGCCCGGCATGATCCGCAGCAGCGTGGACGCCCTGCGCGGGGTGGGCATCCCCTCGGAGCGCATACGCCACGACTCGGTCGAGGAACTCGCCGCCGCGGGAAGCTGATTCCGCGCCCCCACAGGCCACGCCGCCCGCAGGCCACGCTCTCCCCAGGGCACGCTCTCCCCAGGGCACGTCTGCTCAAAGCCTGGGCGTCAGCCGAGGTCAGGAGCGTGCATGGCGCGGACGCCCTCGATGTTCCCGTCCAAGTAATGCCGCAGCGACAGCGGGACCAGGTGGACCGAGGCGATCCCGACCCGGGTGAACGGCACGCGGACGATCTCGTATTCGCCGGCGGGCTCTTCGATCTCGGGGCCGTGCCGCAGGGCCGGGTCCATGGACTCCAGGCGGCAGACGAAGAAGTGCTGCACTTTGACACCGGTCGCGCCGCCGTCCTCGCCGATGTGCTCGACGGTGTCGACGAAGCAGGGGACGACATCGGTGATCTTGGCGCCGAGTTCCTCGTGCACCTCGCGGTGCAGGGCGTCCACGACGGTCGCGTCGTCCGGCTCGACCCCGCCACCGGGCGTGAGCCAGTACGGATCCACACCGGGTTTGGTGCGCTTGATCAGGATCAGATTGTCGCCGTCCAGCAGAACGGCTCGTGCGGTGCGCTTGACCACGGGTCGGACGGTCATGGAAGGAATGTGGCCCGGCTGGTTCCACGTGAAACATCGCGAAACGTCACCGGATGAGCTCATGCCGTGACCCCCCGCTCGAACGGGGTCAGCACCACGCGGCGGCCGCCCTCAGCAGCCACTCGTGGGCCCGGGCCACCTGCGGCATCGCCAGCGTTCCGGTGCGCACCACCAGGACGTACGTCCGCAGCGGCGGTACCGCGGGTTCGTGCAGCGCCACGACGTCACCGCGTTCGAGAGCGGTCGCGCACAGATAGCGGGGCAGGACCGCCAGGCCCGCGCCCGCGATCGCGCAGGCGAGCACCGCGCGCAGGTCGGGAACGATGACGGTGCCGGAGGCGGCGGGGCGGGAGTCGAAGACGGAGGCCCAATAGCGGGAGACCAGGGGCAGAGACTCGTGCACCTCGACGACGGGGAGGTTTTCGAGCGCGGACGCGCCCTTGCGACGCAGCTTCCCGGTGTCGATGCGGCCGTCCCACTGCGCACCGGCGATCAGGACGTGCTCCTCGTCGCACAGCGGGGTGGCCGTGAGCAGCGCTCCGCGCGGTCGGGCCGTGCTGATGGCCAGGTCGTGGTGCCCGGCGGCCAAGCCCTCCAGGACTTCCTCGGCGGTGCCGAAGGAGGCGCGCAGGGCGAATCCCTGTCCGTCGTCGCCGGACAGTTCGGTGAGCGCGGGAAGGGCCCGCTCGGCGGTGAACTCGGGGGGACCGGCGAGATGCAGTGTCCGCACGGCGGACTCGTCGTCGAGGCCGGTCTCGGCGATCTCCACCAGGGCATCGAGATGGGGAGCGGCCTTGTGGGCGAGCTCGTCGCCGATGCTCGTGGGTGTCACGCCGCGAGCCTGGCGCAGGAACAGGGGCCGGCCGAGCTGGCGCTCCAGCGTGCGGATCTGGGAGGTGACAGCCGGCTGGGACAGGCCCAGCAGCGTGGCTGCGCGGGTGAAGGAGCCGGCCCGGTGCACGGTCACGAAGGTGCGTAGCAAGGCCAGATCCATCGGGTGTCTTCCCCTTTCCCTGCCTTTCTCCCGGCTCCCAGGCAGCGCCCAACTATAAATAAGTCGATAGGTCCCTGTCGCTACAGTGATTGGACACTGACACAGAGTCAACTAGCCTTGTTCGCGCGGTTCTTCGCGCGCAGAACCGAGGACGGTCCGAGCCACGAGGGGGGAGGCTCGGACCGTCCGCCGTGCGTAGCGGGTCCCCGACGGGGCCGTCCCTAAGGCGATCACCGCGCCGACTCCTCCAGCGCGCGCAGCACATCCGCCACCAGGTCCTCGGGGTCCTCGGCGCCGACGGACAGCCGGATGAAGCCCTCCGGCACCGCGTCGCCGCCCCAGCGCCCGCGCCGCTCCGCGGTGGACCGCACTCCGCCGAAGCTCGTCGCGTCGTCCACGAGCCGCAGAGCATCGAGGAAACGCTCGGCACGCGTGCGCGTGGGCAGCGTGAAGGAGACCACGCACCCGTAGCGCCGCATCTGCTGGGAGGCGACCTTGTGAGAAGGGTCGTCAGGCAGCCCCGGGTACCGCAGCCCGCTCACCTCGGGCCTCCCCCGCAGCGCCTGCGCCACCGCCAGGGCGCTGTCGTTCTGCCGGTCGACACGCAGCTGGAGCGTGGCGATCGAACGGTGCGCGAGCCAGGCCTCCATGGGCCCGGGGATCGCCCCGACGATCTTGCGCCAGCGCCGTACGGCCGTCATCGGCTCACCGGCCCGCCCCGTGACATAGCCGAGGAGAACGTCGCCGTGGCCCGTCAGCTGCTTGGTGCCGCTGGCCACGGAGAAGTCCGCGCCGAGCGCCAGCGGACGCTGCCCGAGCGGGGTGGCGAGCGTGTTGTCCACGGCCACGAGGGCGCCACGCGCGTGTGCCGCCTCGACGAGCCGCCGGATGTCGCACACATCGAGCCCGGGGTTCGAGGGGGACTCGATCCACAGCAGCTTCGCGCCGTCGAGGACGTCGAGCTGGGCGTCGTCACGGGTCGGCGCGGTGCGCACCTCGATGCCGTAGGCCTCCAGCTGTGCGCGCACCAGCGGAAGCACCTGGTAGCCGTCGTCGGGCAGTACGACGGTGTCCCCGGCCCGCAGCTGGGAGAAGAGCACCGACGAGATCGCGGCCATGCCGGAGGCGAAGGCGAGCGTCTCGACGTCGTCCTGCCCCGGAGCCTCCAGCTCGCCGATGGCGTGCTCCAGGTGGGTCCAGGTCGGGTTCTCGTCACGGCCGTAGGTGTACGGGCCCGTGGGCTCGCCCGGCAGATGGAAATGCGCCGCGAACACCGGACCGGGCAGGGTCGGCTCGTACTTCACCGGCTCGGGCAGCCCGGCCCGCACCGCGCGCGTACCGTCGCCGGCGCCTCCGGGAGTCCCCTCTGCCGCAGCGGAACCGCTCATGTCAGTCGTCCTTCCACATCGTGTCGTACCGCGGCGAGCAGACCGGCGCTCGCCCCCTCCACCATCTCAAGACACTCCTCGAAGCCGTCCTGGCCCCCGTAGTAGGGGTCGGGGACGTCCAGGTCGCCGTCGGCCGCGGGGTCGAAGGAGCGCAGCAGCCGTACCTTCGCCGCGTCCTCCCGCGTGGGGGCCAGGAGTCGCAGGGCCTTGAGATGGCCGGAGTCCAGAGCGATCACGAGGTCGAGACGGTCGAACCACGAGGGCTCGAAGCGCCGGGCCGTGTGGTCGAGGGCGTAACCGTGCTCCTCCAGGACGGAGAGGGTGCGCGGGTCGGCGTTCTCGCCTTCGTGCCAGTCGCCGGTGCCCGCGCTGTCCACCTCGACCAGCCCTTCGAGGCCCGCGTCCGCCACGCGCGCGCGAAAGACCGACTCGGCCATCGGGGAGCGGCAGATGTTGCCGGTGCAGACGAAACAGACGCGGTAGGTCATCGTGGCCTCAGTCCCCGTCGGGCAGAACGACGTTGAGCGCCCAGGAGACGACGGAGACGATCAGGCCGCCCACGACCGCGGTCCAGAAGCCCGACACCTCGAAGCTCAAGTCGAGCACGTCGGCCAGCCACGAAGTGAGCAGCAGCATCAAGGCGTTGACCACCAGGGTGATCAGACCGAGCGTGAGGATGAACAGAGGGAACGTCAGCACCTTCACGATCGGCTTGACCAGGAAGTTGACCAGGCCGAAGAGCAGTGCGACGACTATGAGGGTGATGGTCTTCTTGCCCGTGTTGTCACCGGTCAGGGTGATGCCGCCGAGCGCCCAGACGGCGACCGCCAGGGCACCTGCGTTGGCGGTCGTCTTGACTACGAAATTCTTCATGTGTCTGATCGTGGCAGAGAGATCGCAAACGAGCACCGGACGAGGGCGGACAAGGTCGATGAAGGCATTCCGGTTGGACGAACTGGAGGCGGAGCGAGCCGCCAACGACGGTGCCTACCTGCAGTTTTTGCATGAACGGAACATGTCGGTCGGGCTGTACGCGCTCGACGCGGGCACGCATGATCCACAGAACCCGCACCATCAGGACGAGGTGTACTTCGTCGTGAGCGGACGCGCCTCGATCACCGTCGGCATGGAGACCACCCAGGTGGCGCGCGGCAGCGTGGTGTACGTCCCGGCCGGGGTGGCCCACAAGTTCCATCACATCAGCGAGGATCTGCGGGTCCTGGTCATGTTCTCGCCGGCCGAGGGCTGAGCGTCTCCGTCTCGCAGCCGATGCGTGGCCTCGGGGTTCCCTAGGGGATCGGTCAGGGGAGGACAAGGGGTCCGAGGCCCCCGTCGGCCCCCTCTTCGGATCTAGCATCGACGGCAGGACATCGAAATGATCCGGCCCGACAGGGGTGTCGGACATCGACCGAAGAGGATGAGGAACCAGGGCCATGCAAGAGATCTTCACGGGACTGCCGTGGTGGGTGAAGTGGGTCGCGGTGCCGGTCATCGCGCTGGTCGTGTTCGGCGGGCTGATAGCCAGCGTCGTCGGGTTCGTGATCGGCCTGCTCTTCAAGCTGCTGATCTTCGTGGCGCTGGTCGGCGGACTGATCTACGTCGTACGGAAGTTCATGTCGAGTTCGTCCTCGCGCAGCGACTGGTGATCGGTGCGGGAGGCCGGTGAGCGGTAACAGGAATCGCCGATTCCCTCGGCCGGGGGAAGTTTTCCCGACAGCCCGTCTGCAAGCGGTGGTGGACGGTTAAAGTCCGGAACTCGACGCGGGGACGACCCCGCGAGCGGCGTACACCCCCCCCTCCCGTGTTCCCCGCACGGACCGCCCCCTCGCGCTTCGGGAGTGACCCTTGGCCATGGTTGACACCGCATCCGCAGAACCGTTCGCACCTCCCAGCCGGCCGCGTTCCTCCGCACCCCCGCTCCAACGCCCGCCGAACACGGCCGTCCCGGAGCATCCGCACCCCGCGGCCACCCTGATCGGCTCCGTCCAGCGCGCCATGCGCCTGCTGGAATCCGTCGCCGAGCACGAGTACGGAGCCCCCGCGAAGCAACTCGCCCGAGAGACCGGCCTCGCACTGCCCACGGCCTACCACCTGCTGCGCACCCTTGTGCACGAGGGCTATCTGCGCCGGGACAAAGGGCTGTTCTTCCTGGGTGAGGCCGCGGAACGGCTCGGCAGCAGCGGGGCGGCGCAGAAACGTCGCAGCACGGTCGCCGACACCCTGGCGCAGTGGCGCGATTCGATCGGTGTCCCCGTGTACTACGCCCAGTACCGCGACGGCGAGATCGAGATCATGTGCGTCTCCGACACCCCGGGCAATCCGGCCGTCGAGGAGTGGGCGGACTTCCGCGAGACCGGACACGCGCACGCCATCGGCCAGTGCCTGCTCGCCCAACTGGACCAGGACACCCGGCGCGACCATCTGGACCGCTACCCCGTCGAGTCGATCACCCCCTACACCGTGCGTGACAACCACACCCTGTTGCGCCGCCTGGAACGCATGCGCCGCATGGAACCGGTCGTGGAACGACAGGAGTACGCACTGGGCACCGTTTGTGCCGCCATTCCGATCACCGTGGGCACCACAGCGGCGACGATGGCGATCTCGCTCCCCTCCCACCACGCCGACCGGCTGCTCCCGGCTGCCCGGCAACTGCAGAACGAGGTCGGCCGACTGTTGGGGGCGCTCGCGATCTCTATCAGTATCTGAAAACTCACTCCTTGTGATCTGTTGTGTACGTTCAGCAAGATGCCTGCAGTGTCAAAAGGTTCATTCCCGGCCAGTCGACGGCAAATGACGGGGTAAGGCGATGCGCGAGTCCGTGCAGGCAGTACAGGCAGAAGTCATGATGAGCTTCCTCGTGTCCGAGGAACTCTCGTTCCGCATCCCGGTGGAGCTCGGGTACCAGTCGTGCGATCCCTATGCCGTGCGGCTCACCTTCCACCTGCCCGGCGATGCCCCGGTGACCTGGGCCTTCGGGCGCGAACTGCTCATCGACGGGGTGGGCAGGCCGTGCGGCGAGGGTGACGTCCGTGTCTCGCCGGTCGATCCCGACGTGCTGGGGGAGGTCCTGATCCGGCTTCAGGTCGGCGGCGACCAGGCCCTGTTCCGCTCCTCGGCGGCACCGCTCGTGGCGTTCCTCGACCGCACTGACAAGCTGGTCCCGCTGGGCCAGGAGGGTGCGCTCGCCGACTTCGACGCTCATCTGGACGAGGCGCTGGACCGGATCCTCGCCGAGGAACAGAGCGCCGGCTGAGGGGACGGCAGCGAGTGGAGGCAGAACGCTTCGCCACTGGTGAAGCTATGCAGGAACGCTTCTCCTGTGGCGATGCGGCCGGTTGTCGGTCGAAGGAGCCTTCTGTCGCCCCTCCCGCCCCTGCGGTCCCTCCCGCCCCTGCCGTCCCTCTCGCCCCACTCCCTCGCTTTTCTGCCCTCTCGCCCTAGCGCTTGCGTCGCTTGCCGCGGCCGCTTCGGCCCTGGGCCGGACCAGCGGTCGTCGTTGCGGCAGCAGCGGCCGGAGCCGTCGGAGGCGCCGGGGTCGTCTCCTGGGCCGGCACGGACGCCGTTCCCGGACCCGGCCGGTCGGCGGCGACCACCAGGGCGGCCAGGGCCGTTGTGACGGGCACGGAGGCGACCAGGCCGATCGACCCCACCAGGGTGCGCACGATCTCCTCGGCGACCAGCTCACTGTTGGCGACGCCGCCCACACTGCTCTGCGCGATCGAGAAGAGCAGCAACAGCGGCAGCGCGGCACCGGCGTAGGCGAGCACGAGGGTGTTGACCACGGACGCGATGTGGTCCCGGCCGATGCGGATGCCGGCCCGGTACAGCCCGCGCCAGCCCATCGACGGGTTGGCCTCGTGCAGTTCCCAGACAGCCGAGGTCTGGGTGACTGTCACGTCGTCGAGGACGCCGAGCGAACCGATGATGATGCCGGCGAGCAGCAGACCGCTCATGTCGATCGACGGGTACAAGCCGTGAATCAGGCCGGTGTTGTCGTCCGTGTTGCCGGTGAGCGCAGCCCAGTCGATGAACAGCGAACCGAGGATGCCGATGAGCAGCAGGGAGATGAGCGTGCCGAGCACCGCGACGGAGGTGCGGGCCGAGAGGCCGTGACACAGATAGAGCGCGATCAGCATTATCGCGCTGGCCCCCACGATCGCCACGACCAGCGGGTTCGAGCCCTGCAGGATCGCCGGCAGCACGAAGAAGTTGAGCACCAGGAAACTGATGGCCAGCGCGACCAGCGCCATCACGCCCCGAAGCCGCCCGACGACCACGACGGCGACCGCGAAGATGATGGCCAGCACCCCCATCGGGATGCGCCGGTTCACGTCCGTCACCGAGTACTGCAGATCCTTCGGCGCGGACGGCTCGTAGGCGACGATGACCTTCTCGCCCTGTTCCAACTGCCGTGACTGGTCGGGCTGGACGATCTCCGTGAACGTACGGCCCTTGTCCTTGCCGGTGTCCACGCGGATCGTGGCCCGCTTGCAGGAGCCGCTCGCCTGCTGCTGTGCGGACGAGCCCTCGGCGGTCGAGGTGTCGCCGGTCGGGGTGTCGCCCGAGGCGTTCACCGACGCGCAGCTCACCTTCACGACCTTGGTGACCGTGGCCTCCTGGGTCTGCCGGTCGAAGCCGACTCCGGTGCGCTCGTGCGCCGGAGCGCCGCCGGGCCACAGCACGACGAGCCCGACCAGCACCGCCGCAGCGAACGGGATGAGGATGGCCGCGATGACCTTGCGCAGGTGCTGGGAGACGGGGGCGGCCGGACCGTGACTGTGGCTGTGACCGTGAGAATGCCCGTTGCCCCCGCCGGAACCCGGTCCGTTCCCGTGGCCCCCGTCCGAACCCGGTCCGTGCCCGTCGCCCGGGCCTGAGTCGTTCCCCCCGCCGGAACCGGGGCCATGGCCGTGTCCGCCGCCGGAACCCGCTCCGTTTCCGGTTCCGTTGCCTTCGCCGCGGCCAGGGACGTGGCCGCCGCTGCGGCCATGGTCGCGGCCGTGGTCTACGCCCGGGTCGCGCCGAAGACCGTCACCATGAGCGTTGCCGTGACCGCGGTCGGGGTTCTGCCCATGACCGTGCTCGCGGTCGCGGCCGTATTCGTCGCTGGGGCTGGGGCTGGGGCTGGGGCTGGGGCTGGGGCTGGGGCCGTGGCCGTGGCCGTGGCCGTGGCCGTACCCATGCCCTTGGCTGCGCCCGTTGCCGTTGCCGTTGCCGTATTCGTAGCCGTTCCCGTACCCGTCGGTGGGCGGCCTTTGCCTGGGTGCTCCGCCAGCGGCCGGCCCCCGGCCCTGGCCCGGTCCCTGACCTCTGGGAGCACCGCCGCGCGGCTGTCCGTCCAGCCCACCCAGTCCACCCAGTCCACCGGCGTATCCCGGCCCCTGGCCGGGGCCATACCCGTGCCCGTGGTGGCCGTGAGGGTGACCGCCGTTGAAAGCGTGGTCCTCACCGGGGCCGCTTCCAGAGCCGTTGCCGCTACCGGGGCCGCCGCTCGGGCCGTTTCCGGCGCCGGGCCGTCGGGGCGGCTCGGGCGGTGGGTACGGGGGCTGGTGTGTCGTGGTCACCGACCGATCATCGCAAGAACGACAGGGGCCCTCTGTTCACCGCGCCCGAATTGACGCTAGCGTGGAGTCACCTTTGCACACGCGGGAGCTCGGAGCACCGGGCTGAGAGGGCGCTGACCTCCGTCTTCGCGATGTTTCACGTGGAACGTCTCTCGAGTCGAGTGATGTTTCACATGAAACGTCGGCAGGCGGTAGCCGCTGCGTCGACCGCCGAACCTGTTACCGGGTAATGCCGGCGTAGGGAGTAGGTCTCATGACCAACAAGGACGCACGCACGCCTGCCTCCGTTCGGGACGAAACGTCCCAAGAGGCCGGGAAGTCCATCGGCTGGCACAAGGGATACGTCGAGGGCTCGCGCCCCGACCTGCGGGTGCCGGTCCGGCAGGTGCATCTCACCAACGGGCAGTCGGTCGCGCTGTACGACACCTCTGGTCCGTACACCGATCCGCTTGTCGACACCGACGTCCGCAGGGGACTGCTGCCGCTGCGCGACAACTGGATCATCGCCCGTGGTGACACCGAGGAGTACGCGGGCCGTCCCGTCCGCCCCGAGGACGACGGCATCAAGCACACCTCGCCGCGCGGTGGTCTGCGCAATCTCGACGCGGTCTTCCCAGGGCGGCCGAGGCTCCCGCGCCGGGGCCGCGACGGCAAGGCTGTCTCCCAGCTCGCGTATGCGCGCCAGGGGGAGATCACACCCGAGATGGAGTTCGTGGCCATCCGAGAGAACGTTTCTCCCGAGGTGGTCCGCGAGGAGATCGCGGCGGGCCGCGCGGTGTTGCCGGCCAACGTCAACCACCCGGAGATCGAGCCGATGATCATCGGCAAGCGCTTCCTGGTGAAGGTCAACGCCAACATCGGCAACTCGGCGGTGACGTCTTCCATCGAGGAGGAGGTCGAGAAGATGACTTGGGCGACCCGTTGGGGCGCCGACACGGTCATGGACCTGTCCACCGGCCGCAATATCCACACGACCCGCGAGTGGGTCCTGCGCAACTCCCCCGTCCCCATCGGCACGGTGCCGCTGTACCAGGCGCTGGAGAAGGTCGACGGCCGTGCCGAGGAACTGACCTGGGAGATCTACAAGGACACGGTCATCGAGCAGGCCGAGCAGGGTGTGGACTACATGACGGTCCACGCCGGTGTCCGCCTGCCGTACGTCCCGCTCACCGCCAACCGGAAGACCGGCATCGTGTCGCGCGGCGGCTCGATCATGGCGGCCTGGTGCCTCGCGCACCACAAGGAGTCGTTCCTCTATGAGAACTTCGAGGAGCTCTGCGAGATCCTCGCCGCCTACGACGTGACGTACTCGCTGGGCGACGGGCTGCGGCCGGGTTCCATCGCGGACGCCAACGACGAAGCGCAGTTCGCGGAGTTGAGGACGCTCGGGGAACTCAACCGGATCGCGAAGCGTTTCAATGTACAGACGATGATCGAAGGCCCGGGCCACGTCCCGATGCACAAGATCAAGGAGAACATCGACCTTCAGCAGGAGATCTGTGATGAAGCTCCGTTCTATACGCTCGGCCCGCTGACGACGGACGTCGCGCCGGCGTACGACCACATCACTTCCGGCATCGGTGCCGCGATGATCGCCTGGTGGGGCACGGCCATGCTCTGCTATGTCACGCCCAAGGAACACCTGGGCCTGCCCAATCGTGACGACGTCAAGACGGGCGTCATCACCTACAAGATCGCCGCCCACGCAGCCGACCTCGCCAAGGGGCACCCCGGTGCGCAGGAATGGGACGACGCGTTGTCCGACGCGCGCTTCGAGTTCCGTTGGGAAGACCAGTTCAACCTCGCCCTCGACCCGGACACGGCACGGGAGTTCCACGACGAGACACTCCCGGCGGAGCCGGCGAAGACGGCGCACTTCTGCTCGATGTGCGGGCCGAAGTTCTGTTCCATGAAGATCAGTCAGAGCATCAACGAGCGGTTCGGCGGAGGGGTCGCCGACGGGGCCTCGGCCGAGGAGATCGCCGAGGGGATGTTGGAGAAGTCGAAGGAGTTCGCGGCGAGCGGAAGCAGGGTGTACCTGCCGCTGGCCGACTGACGCACCTGGATCGGCGCTGCCGATCGGGCTGGATGCCCGGCCGACGGCAGCGCCATGAGAGGTCGGCGGTGACGGGGGATGGACCTTGGAGATTCTGAAGACGACGAAGCCGGTCCGGTCATTGGTCTGGCAGGGCGGGGACCTGGTCGATGTCGTGGGCGGCCGGGCCTGGAACCGTGCCGGTGCCGAACGCAGTGCGGCTACCGATCGCGGTTCGGGTTTCGACCAGTTCGACAGTTGCGTCGTCTCGCCCTCCGGCCGCTACAGCGTCGTCCATGCCGAACGCGGTGCCAGAGCCCTCTTGCTCGACGGAACGCGCCCCGTCCGCGAGCTGACTCGCAGCTCGTACCGCGACGAGGACTTCGACTACCCCGTGGCCCTGGCGGCTCTGCCGGACGGCCGGGAGATCATGATCCACTGCCCGGAGGAGTACAACGTGCTCCAGGTCGAGGAGGCGGCGTCCGGGCAGCGGCTCACGACCGGAGTCCGCGAAGCGAAGGACGTGTTCCATTCCCGTCTGTCGGTGAGCGGGGACGGCAGACGTCTGCTGGTTGCGGGCTGGGTGTGGCACCCGTACGGAATCGTCGAGGTGTTCGATCTGGAGGCCGCGCTGACCGACCCGGCCGTGCTGGACGGCTACGGGGTGCTGCCGATGGAGCCGGGGATCGATGCCGAGGTGGTGTCGGCGTGCTGGCTCGACGACGACCGCCTGGCAGTGGCGACCGGAGAGGAGTTCCTCGACGACGAGGAGGTTCCCGCGCTCGGACCCCGTCAGCTCGGCGTGTGGTCACTGTCCGATCGTGCCTGGGTGCACCGGAGCTCTGTCGACTTCGAGGTCGGCACGCTGATCGCGGGAGGCGGTCGAGTCGTCTCGTTGCACGGGCATCCTCGGCTGATCGACGTCAGGACCGGGGACGTGCTGGAGGAATGGCCCGAGGTGGCGGTTTCCCGCCGTGAGGGGGCGTACGGCGTCACCCACATACCGACCCCGGTCGCGGCGCTGCATCCGGACGGCACCCACTTGGCGGTCGCTCAGGACGAGAACATCGCGCTCGTTCGGTTGCCGTCGGCCGTCGGCTCGGCAGACTGGCCTCCATGACAGCGCGATCCATGAGCAAGGGCGCCAATCTGCCGGTCGACGCACCGGACGTCAGGGTGGAACTCAGCTGGGCCGAGGGGGGTGGTGGGCCGGACATCGACGTCTCGGCGCTGCTGTTGACGAGCGACGGACGGGTGCGTGACGACGGGGACTTCGTCTTCTACAACCAGCCGGTTCACGCGTCGGGCGCGGTGAGACACGTCGGCAAGCGGCGGGACGCCGGCGTCATGACCGACGCGGTCGAGGTGGACCTTCGCTCGCTGGAGGCCGCCATCACCCGTGTGGTGCTGTGTGCCTCGGCCGACGGCGGCACGTTCGGGCAGGTGACCGGTCTGACGCTGCGGCTGTTCGGCACGGGCGGGCGGTCCGAGGTGGCGCGCTTCGAGATGCAGGCCGACACGGAGACGGCGTTCATCGGCGGTGAGCTGTATCTGCGCGAGGGACGCTGGAAGTTCCGGGCGGTCGGTCAGGGGTACGCATCCGGACTTGCGGGCGTGGCCACCGACTTCGGGATCACGGTCGACGAGGACCAGGCGGAGGCATCCGTTCCGCCGAGTCCGCAGCACTCGTCGCCTCCGCCGAGTCCACAGCACCCGCAGCACCCGCAGCACCCGCAGCACCCGCAGCACCCGCGACGCCCGCAGAGCCCGCCGACGGCGCCGGCGAGACCTGCCGGTCAGGGCTCAGGGGGCGTGACGCCGCCTCCAGGGCCTCGGCTGACCAAGGGGGAGGAGCGGCTGCCCGTCGACATGCGCAAGCGGCTGTCGTTGCGCAAGGAGCAGGTGGCCGTCAGTCTGCGCAAGCGCGGAGCGGAGGGGATCACCGCGCGGGTGGTGCTCGTCCTCGACGCCTCCGGTTCGATGGCGTTCCTGTACTCCCGGGGCGTGGTGGCGGACGTCGTGGAGCGGATGGCGGCGGTGGCGGCACAACTCGACGACGACGGGGAGATGCAGGCCTGGACGTTCGCCAGCGAGTCCGCTCGTCTGCCGGACCTTCGGCTGGGCGAACTCCCCGAGTGGCTGCGGCTGCATGTGCGTGTGGGCGAGATCAGTCTGTTCCGGCGCAACAGGAAGCCCCGCAAGGGGATGGAGCCGGGGCAGCTCGACATGCGCGCGATCGGCATCCAGAACGAGGAGCAGAAGGCGATCGCCCAGGTCAGATCGTATGTGCGGGAGAATCCGGCGACCGCGCCGACCTTGGTGCTGTTCTTCTCCGACGGAGGGGTCCACCGGGACGCGGCGATCGAGCAGGAGTTGCGGGCGGCGGTGGAGGAGCCGATCTTCTGGCAGTTCGTGGGGCTCGGCCGGTCCAACTACGGGATCCTCGAGCGGTTCGACACGCTGCCCGGGCGCCGGGTCGACAACGTGGGCTTCTTCGCCGTGGACGACATCAGTACCGTCCCGGACCAGGAGCTCTACGACCGGCTGCTGTCCGAGTTCCCCAGCTGGATCACGGCAGCGGGCCGCGCAGGCATCCTCTGACGGCCACCCGGGGCGGTCAGGCGTTCGGCTTGCGCTCCCCTCGGCGGGGTCGGCGGGGGCGCAAGCCGAGTGCCTATTCCGGCTGGTGGTCCGGGCCGCCGAAGTCCGGGCTGGTGTAGTCCGGGCTGCTGAAGCTCGGTCGCGGGCCGGTCGAGCGGCCGTCGTCGGGGCTGCTGAAGCCCGGGCGGTCGTAGCCGATCTTCGGCAGGCGGCCGGTCGGAGCCGGCGGGGGCGGGTCGGTGTGCAGGGCGGTCGCCGTGCCCGGACTGGCGAGGGCCTCCCGGAGGAACGGCAGGATGCCGCGGACCAGTAGGGCCTCGCGCCAGGCTTCCCTGGCCAGGGCGACCTCCTCGCTCAGTTCGCCGTACGGTTCGGCCGCCAGGGAGGGCCGGTTGCGCAGGGCGGTGAGCAGCAGCGCGACGGTGGCGACGAGGATCGCGGCCACGGCCACGGCCCCGAACGTCCAGCCGGCTGTGAGCATGGTCCGGGCGAACGCCTGCTCGGGGTCGAGCACACTGAGGATGTATCCGACGAGCAGGAAGATCACCGCGGCGGTCCCGGCGAGAACGGGGGTGAGGACGGCGGCGACGGCACCCGCCCCGGCGGCCTCGGCGGCCTGGGCCGCGTCCCCCATGGTGGTGGCGAGCCCCATCGCCGCGTTCGGCTCGGAGGAGCCGGACTCGGACGTGGACGACGGGGTGGACGGCGCCGGATGGCGCAGTTCCTCGCGGACCTTCACGTAGTGCTGGTACTCGGCCGCCGCGGCCACCGTGATGAGAGCGGAGGCGTTGAGCGCCATGGTGCGCAGTTGTTCGGGGTTGAGCCGCTGACCGACAGCGGCCAGTTCCGGGTGGTGTGGTGCGGAGCGCAGCGCCTCGTCGAGGATCCGCTCGTATTCCTGGCGGTCCTCGCTGTGCAGGTGCTGCGGAACGCTGTTCATGTGCATCCCCCGATGCTCCGTAGGGCTTGGGGCTCGCATGCCAACGAGCCGTCGGGCAGAAACGGAGGGGAGCCTGCTACGGATAGACCGATGGTAGAGCGGCGACGGCATGGGGTGACAGGGGGTTTGCCGAAATTGCCCCCTGGCCTGCGCTGTCACCGGTGGGGCGAATGGGGGGCACAGCATGCCCCGGAATCGGTCAGATATCCAGGGGCAGTTGCTGGACCAGCAGTTTTCCGGCCATCGTCACGCCACCGTCCATCGCGATGGCCAGCCCGTCGGCGTAGACGTGCGGTCCTTCGACATGCGGACCGCCGCTGTCCCCGTCGTCCTCCGAGTCCGTGCCGACTTCGCCCAGCAGGTAAGGAATCGGGCTGTGGCCGTGAACGATTCGGGTACCGCCGTACGTATCGAGCAGGGAACGGACGGCGTCGGCTCCACCTTCGTCCCGGAAGGAGAAGCGCTTGGTGAACTTGCGGAACAGGTCCCACACCTCGTCCGCGTCGTTGCGCGTGATCGTCTCGCGGACGGTGTCGTTGACGGCCTCGATCGAGTCGCCGTAGTCGAGGTAGGCGGTGGTGTCGGAGTGGACGAGCAGATGGCCGTCGACCTCCTCGACGGCGTCGAGGCGGGCCATCCACTGCAGGTGGTGGTCCTGGAGGCGATCCATGTCGTACTTCTGGCCGCCGTTGAGCAGCCAGGCCGCCTGGAAGGTGGCGGTGCCCGCGCCGGAGTTGACGGGGGTGTCGCCGAAGCGCTTGGCGCCGAGCAGCAGCAGTTCGTGGTTGCCCATGAGGGCCTTGCAGTATCCGCCGGCCGCGGCGGCCTCGGCGGACAGCCGCATGACGAGGTCGATGACGCCGATGCCGTCCGGTCCGCGGTCGGTGAAGTCGCCGAGGAACCACAGCCGGGCGGTGCCCGCGGACCAGTTGCCGGCGGCGTCGATCAGGCCCTTCTCCTGCAGTGCGGCCATCAGTTCGTCGAGGTACCCGTGCACGTCGCCGACGACGAACAGCGGGCCCGGGCCGGTCGCGGGCAGCGGAGCCTGGACGGCCGCCGGGTCCACGGCCACCTGAAGGGTGTCGCCGCGTCGGCTGATCACGGGCAGATCGCGCTGGGTGGGCGTGTAGCCGTCGGGATGCTCCAGCGGATCGTCGACGGGCGGCGCGGCGTTGCCCGGATGGGTGTCGTGGTCGTACGAACCGGTCTCGTGGACGTACGCGGGCACCCGGAAGTCGCGCAACGTCGCCGTCCGCTCCACCTCGGGTCCCTGACCGGCCCCCTGAGTCATCAGACCCCTCCACCATCGCGCCGCATCTGCACTCTTCGGGCCGCTTGGTCGCAGCGGCTCGTGGTGCCGTGCGCCCATCATAGGAATGCGGATCGTGCCGTGTGATGACCCAGGGGTGGTGAATCGGAGCAAGGCTCCAGTTCATCGCGGCTTTCGCCCCGATTGGGCCGGGCTTCGGCAGCCCGGACTCACCCGGCGCACACCATGCCTGCACCCGCACGGTCGGTTCCGACGGCGTGGACGGGGATCTGTTTCAGGTGGGGCGAGGGTGAGTTCTGTGGCTGGGGGAGAGACATCTCGATGGCTCCCCGGCCCGCCGAGAGACTTCCGAAGAGGGCATTCCCGACACCCGGTACTCGGCACCCGAAACCCGCACACCCTCCGCGCCGCCGGAAAACGCCCGTACGTGCTCCTCGCCTACCTACGTTGACGGATCCCGCCCGCGCCGGCCGCACACGAGCCCCCAGCACCCCGCAAGCCGCCCCCAGCCCCAACGGGCGGGGGACGGCTCGGATTGCGGGGCTACTTCCCTTCCGGGGTTCTCGGGGGGCTGACCGTGGTGCGAGGGGGGCGCCGTTGGGAAGACGTCCGCACGATCAGCTCGGTCGGTATCACCTGCTCGACCGGATGGTCGGACTGCGCGCCCTCGATCGCGTCGATGAGGAGTTGGACCACCGCCGTGCCGATGCGGCGCGGCTTGAGCGAGAGGGTGGTCACGGGCGGCTCGGTGTTGGCGTACACCGTGGACTCGCTGCAGCAGACGATCAGCAGGTCCTCCGGGACGCGCAGCCCGTAGCGGCGGGCGGCGGCGAGCAGATCGGTGCCGTTGGGGTCGAACAGGCCGTAGACGGCGTCCGGGCGGTCGGGGCGGGCCAGTAGCCGGTCGGCGGCCACGGCGCCCGCGCACGGGTCGTGCGCGGGGTAGGCCTCGTAGACCGGGTCCTGGCCGACCCGCTCGCACCACCGCAGGTACGCGCTGGTGGACAGATGCGTGTACGTGTCCGTCGTGGTGCCCGTGAGGAGGCCGATGCGGCGGGCGCCGGCGTCGGCCAGGTGGTCGAGGATGTCGAGGACGGCGGCCTCGTGGTCGTTGTCCACCCATGCGGTCACCGGGAGCGTGCCGGCCGGGCGGCCGTCGGAGACGACCGGTAAACCCTGCCGGACGAGCTCGCTGACCACCGGATCCTGGTCGGAGGGGTCGATGACGACCGTGCCGTCCAGGGCGACGTTCGACCACACGTCGTGGCGTGAGGTCGCCGGGAGGATGACGAGCGCGTAGCCGCGGGCGAGCGCGGCCGAGGTCGCGGCGCGCGCCATCTCCGCGAAGTACGCGAACTCGGTGAAGGTGAAAGGTTCATCCCCGTACGTGGTCACGGTCAGGCCGATGAGTCCTGACTTGCCGGTACGGAGTGTTCGGGCGGCCGCTGAGGGGCGGTAGCCCAGTCGGTCGGCGACCTCGCGGACATGGCGTCGGGTGGCGTCGGGGAGCCTGCCCTTGCCGTTGAGGGCGTCGGAGACGGTCGTGATGGAGACTCCGGCGGCGGCGGCCACGTCCCTGATGCCCGCCCGGCCCGGCCGGCTGCCTCGGCGTGAGGTTTCCGCGCGGCTCACCTGGTGCTTCCCTGCTGCTGTCATGGCGAGCCGATAGTAGGGCTCATTCGGTGGGGTAGGGCGGACGCATATGCACGCGTTGACAGGCACGTTTCTGCAAGGCTTCAGAGTACCAAATGCCTTAGAAACCAAGGTAGTTGGCCGTTCCAATGCCAAGACGTGACGTGTCGACACGGATGAGCCTGCCAAGGCACCGATGTCTCGAAGAGGTCTCAACTCACCTGCACGAGGGATGCGCGCCACGGCGTGAGCCACCGGCGCGTAGATATATGTGCAGCGCGCCCCCTGGGGCGTACGCCTTCGTGCGCCTTCGTCCGCAGAAGTCGCTTCCGCAGTCGCTTCGGCGGTCGCATCAGCCGTCGCGGAGGTCTCTGCCATCCGTGCCGAGGTCCCGCCCCCGCCGTACGCGAGCTGTACGCAGCCGCGCCGAATCCTCATAAGGTGAGCAGTATTGAAGCCGGTGGTGGGCCGGTGGTGGTCACGAGGAGGACTGCGGTGAGCGAGACGAGCCCCAAGCTGCGCGCCGAGCTGGAGGGGATCCCCACCTACAAGCCGGGCAAGCCGGCCGTGGCGGGTGGTCCCGCGGCCTACAAGCTCTCGTCCAACGAGAACCCCTATCCGCCGCTGCCGGGCGTGCTGGAGACCGTGACGGCCGCGGCCGCGTCCTTCAACCGCTACCCGGACCTGGCCTGCACGGTCCTGGTGAACGAGCTCTCCGAGCGCTTCGGCGTCCCCGCCGCCCACCTGGCCACGGGCACCGGCTCCG
Organism: Streptomyces sp. NPDC001858; assembly: GCF_053594615.1. Lineage (NCBI taxonomy): Bacteria > Bacillati > Actinomycetota > Actinomycetes > Kitasatosporales > Streptomycetaceae > Streptomyces > Streptomyces sp. NPDC001858. Next base: position 61,798 of record NZ_JBSFEV010000025.1, on the reverse strand, counting down.
TCGGCGTGGCCCAGCAGCTCGTCCAGGCGACCGCGGGCCCCGGCGACGAGGTGATGTACGCGTGGCGGTCGTTCGAGGCGTACCCGATCATCACGCGGATCAGCGGCGCGCAGGCCGTGCAGGTGCCCTTGACGCCGGGTGATGTGCACGACCTGGACGCGATGGCCGACGCGATCACCGAGCGGACCCGGCTGATCTTCGTCTGCAACCCCAACAACCCCACCGGCACCGTGGTGAAGCGGGCCGAGCTGGAACGGTTCCTCGACCGGGTGCCCAGCGATGTGCTGGTCGTGCTCGACGAGGCCTACCGGGAGTTCATCCGCGACCCCGAGGTGCCGGACGGCGTCGAGCTGTACCGGAAGCGGCCCAACGTCTGCGTGCTGCGGACCTTCTCCAAGGCCTACGGCCTCGCGGGCCTGCGCGTCGGCTTCGCCATCGCGCACGAGCCGGTGGCGGAGGCGCTGCGCAAGACGGCGGTGCCCTTCGGTGTGAGCCAGCTCGCACAGGAGGCCGCGGTCGCCTCGCTGCGCGCCGAGGACGCGCTGCTCGGCCGGGTGGGCTCCCTGGTGTGCGAGCGCCTGCGAGTGGTCGAGGGGCTGCGGGCGCAGGGCTGGACGGTGCCCGAGACGCAGGCCAACTTCGTGTGGCTGCGGCTGGGTGAGCGGACGGTCGCCTTCGCGGCGGCGTGTGAGCAGGCGGGCGTCGTGGTGCGGCCGTTCCCGGGCGAGGGCGTGCGGGTGACGGTCGCGGAGAACGAGGCGAACGACATCTTCCTGAAGGTGGCGGAAGGGTTCCGCAAGGAGCTGTAGCCGACCTGCACAGGGGGGTTTCCGCGGGTAAGCGGGACCCCCCTTCCCATGCCGAAAATCGGTGTTGCATACTAGCTTGTGAATGTGAACGCTTTCACAAGCGGCTCTCGCAAGCGGCTGAGGTAAGGAGTGACGACGTGGACCTGGCTCTGGCGCCGGAGACACTGGCGCGCTGGCAGTTCGGCATCACCACCGTCTACCACTTCCTCTTCGTGCCCCTGACGATCTCCCTCGCGGCACTCACCGCCGGGCTGCAGACCGCCTGGGTGCGCACGGAGAAAGAGAAGTACCTGAGGGCGACGAAGTTCTGGGGCAAGCTCTTCCTGATCAACATCGCGATGGGTGTCGTCACCGGCATCGTGCAGGAGTTCCAGTTCGGCATGAACTGGTCCGACTACTCGCGCTTCGTCGGCGATGTCTTCGGCGCCCCGCTCGCCTTCGAGGCCCTGATCGCGTTCTTCTTCGAGTCCACCTTCATCGGCCTGTGGATCTTCGGCTGGGACAAGCTGCCGAAGAAGATCCACCTGGCCTGCATCTGGATGGTCTCGATCGGCACGCTTCTGTCGGCGTACTTCATCCTCGCGGCCAACTCGTGGATGCAGCACCCCGTCGGCTACCGGATCAACGAGGAGAAGGGGCGCGCCGAGCTCACCGATTTCTGGCGAGTCCTCACCCAGAACACGGCGCTGAACCAGGTCTTCCACAGCTTCTCCGCCGCCTTTTTGACGGGTGGAGCCTTCATGGTGGGCATCGCCGCCTTCCATCTGATGCGCAAGAAGCACATTCCGGAGATGCGCACGTCGCTCCGGCTCGGCCTGGTCACCCTGGCGATCGGCGGTCTGCTCACCGCGGTGAGCGGGGACAGCCTCGGCAAGGTCATGTACGAGCAGCAACCGATGAAGATGGCCGCGGCCGAGGCGTTGTGGGAGGGCGAGGAACCGGCGCCGTTCTCGGTGTTCGCCTACGGGGACGTCGACAAGGGGCACAACAAGGTCGCTCTGGAAATACCAGGTCTGTTGTCGTTCCTGGCGCACAGCGACTTCGAGTCGTACGTGCCCGGCATCAACGACACCAACAAGGCGCTGCAGGAAAAGTTCGGACCCGGTGACTACAAGCCGGTCGTCCCCGTCGCCTACTGGGGCTTCCGCTGGATGATCGGCTTCGGGATGGCCTCCTTCTCCCTCGGCCTGCTGGGCCTGTGGCTCACCCGGAAGAAGTTCCTGCTGCCGGCCGCGCTGCGCACGGGTGAGGACGAGGTGCCGCATCTGGTGCTGCTCAAGAAGCCGCTCGGGGCGAAGCTCACCCGGCTGTACTGGCTCCTGGCCCTCTGGACGATGGCCTTCCCGCTGATCGCCAACGCGTGGGGCTGGATCTTCACCGAGATGGGCCGGCAGCCCTGGGTCGTCTACGGAGTGATGCAGACCCGGGACGCCGTGTCTCCCGGTGTCTCCCAGGGCGAGATCCTCACCTCGATGATCACCTTCACCGCCCTGTACGCGATCCTCGCCGTCGTCGAGGTCAGGCTGCTGGCGAAGTACGTGAAGGCCGGCCCGCCCGAGCTGACCGAGGCCGACCTGAACCCGCCCACGAAGATCGGCGGCGACCCCCGGGACGCCGACAAGCCGATGGCCTTCTCGTACTAGGCCGAGGGAGCTGCACAGTCATGGAACTGCACGACGTCTGGTTCGTCCTGATCGCCGTCCTGTGGACCGGATACTTCTTCCTGGAGGGCTTCGACTTCGGGGTCGGCGTCCTCACCAAGCTGCTTGCCCGCAACCGACCCGAGCGGCGCGTGCTCATCAACACCATCGGACCCGTCTGGGACGGCAACGAGGTGTGGCTGCTCTCGGCGGGCGGCGCGACCTTCGCTGCCTTCCCGGAGTGGTACGCCACGCTCTTCTCCGGCTTCTACCTGCCTCTGCTGTTCATCCTGGTCTGCCTGATCGTGCGGGGCGTCGCCTTCGAGTACCGGGTGAAGCGGCCCGAGGAGAACTGGCAGCGCAACTGGGAGCACGCGATCTTCTGGACCTCGCTCCTCCCCGCGTTCCTGTGGGGCGTGGCCTTCGGCAACATCGTGCACGGCGTGAAGATCGACCGGGACTTCGAGTACGTCGGCGGCTTCTGGGACCTGCTCAACCCGTACGCGCTGCTCGGCGGCCTGGTGACGCTGACGCTGTTCACCTTCCACGGTGCGGTGTTCACGGCTCTCAAGACCGTCGGTGAGATCCGGGAGCGGGCGCGGACGCTGGCGTCCCAGGTCGGCCTGGCGACCGCTGTGCTCGCGCTGGTCTTCCTGCCGTGGACGCAGATCGACGGCGGGGACGCCAAGAGCCTGGTCGCGCTGGTCGTGGCGGTCGCCGCCCTGGTCGCGGCGCTGGTGGCGAACCGGGCGGGGCGTGAGGGCTGGTCGTTCGCTTTCTCCGGCGTCACCATCGTGGCCGCCGTCGCGATGCTCTTCCTGACGCTCTTCCCGAACGTCATGCCGTCCTCGCTCAACGAGGACTGGAGCCTCACGGTGACCAACGCCTCGTCGAGCCCGTACACCCTGAAGATCATGACTTGGTGCGCGGCGATCGCCACACCGCTCGTGATGCTCTACCAGGGGTGGACGTACTGGGTGTTCCGTAAGCGGATCGGCACGCAGCACCTCGCCGAGCCTGCGCACTGAGTCCCAGTTGGGGTGTGTTTCGCGTGAAACACACCCCATGAGGAGAGGGCGTGTTTCACGTGAAACATGCTCTTTGAGAAGAGGGTGTTTCACGTGAAACCGATCGACCCGCGTCTGCTTCGGTACGCCCGCGCCACTCGCCTCTTCCTGGTGGCGGTTGTCGGTCTGGGCGTCGTCGGAGCGGCGCTGGTCATCGCTCAGGCGATGCTCATCGCCGAGGCGGTGGTCGGCGCTTTCCAGCACGGCATGTCGGTCTCCGAGCTGCGCACTCCCCTGCTGCTGTTGGTGGCCGTCGCGTTCGGACGTGCGCTGGTCGCCTGGCTCACCGAACTCGCCGCGCACCGTGCGAGCGCGGCCGTGAAGTCGGAGCTTCGGGGTCGGTTGCTGGAGCGGGCCACCGCGTTGGGGCCCGGTTGGCTGAGCGGGCAGCGCACCGGCTCGCTGGTCGCCCTCGCCACCCGGGGCGTGGACGCTCTCGACGACTACTTCTCGCGCTACCTGCCGCAGTTGGGGCTGGCGGTGGTCGTCCCGGTCGCGGTGCTCGCGCGGATCGTGACCGAGGACTGGGTGTCCGCCGCGATCATCGTCGGCACCCTCCCCCTGATCCCGGTCTTCATGATGCTCATCGGCTGGGCCACCCAGTCGCGGATGGACCGTCAGTGGCAGCTGCTCTCCCGGCTGTCCGGGCACTTTCTGGACGTCGTCGCCGGGCTGCCCACGCTGAAGGTGTTCGGGCGGGCCAAGGCGCAGGCCGACTCGATCCGGCACATCACCGGCGAGTACCGGCGGGCGACCATGCGGACCCTGCGGATCGCCTTCATCTCGTCGTTCGCGCTGGAGCTGCTGTCGACGCTCTCGGTGGCTCTGGTCGCCGTGACGATCGGCATGCGGCTCGTGCACGGTGAGATGGACCTGTACATCGGCCTGGTGATCCTTGTGCTCGCGCCCGAGGCGTATCTCCCGCTGCGGCAGGTCGGGGCGCAGTATCACGCGGCGGCCGAGGGCCTGGCGGCCGCCGAGGAGATCTTCGAGGTGCTGCAGACTCCGGCGCCGGCGCCGGGAACGGTCGCCGTGGCCGAGGGCGGGGTCGCCTTCGAAGGCGTCACCGTCCGCTACCCCGGACGCTCCGCCGATGCCGTCTCGGACGTCTCCTTCACCGTCGACGCCGGTGAGACGGTCGCGCTCGTCGGACCGAGCGGCACAGGCAAGTCGACCCTCCTGAACACACTGCTGGGCTTCGTGCGGCCCGCCGAGGGCCGGGTACTGGCCGGAGGAGTCGACCTTGCGGTGGCCGACCTCGAACAGTGGCGGTCCCGGATCGCGTGGGTGCCGCAGCGCCCGCACCTCTACGCCGGGACGATCGCCGAGAACGTCCGGCTGGCCCGCCCCGACGCCGACGACACGGCCCTGCGCAGGGCGCTGGCGGACGCGGGGGCGCTGGAGTTCGTCGACGCGCTGCCCGCCGGGGCCGACACCGTGCTCGGCGAGGACGGGACCGGGCTGTCCGCCGGGCAGCGGCAACGGCTCGCGCTGGCCCGGGCGTTCCTCGCGGACCGGCCCGTGCTGCTCCTGGACGAGCCGACGGCCGCACTCGACGGAGAGACCGAGGCGGAGATCGTGGCCGCCGTGCGACGGCTCGCGGCCGGGCGGACTGTCCTGCTGGTCGTGCACCGGCCGGCACTGCTGGCGGTGGCGGACCGCGTCGTGCGGCTGACCGACACCGAGACGTACGGGCCCGTGGAAGCCACCCTCAAGCACACTCCCACGCCGCTGGAAGAGGCGGCGGCGGTATCCCTCGCGACTGCGGCCGAGACGGGCCCCGCAGCGAGCGGGGGCAGCGTCCTCGCCCGGGTGCGGGCCATGGCCGGCACCCGGCGCGGCCGGCTCGGCCTGGCGCTGCTGCTGGGGAGCCTCGCCCTCGGCAGCGCCGTGGGACTCATGGCCACCTCCGGCTGGCTCATCTCGCGGGCCTCGCAGCAGCCGCCCGTGCTGTACCTGATGGTGGCCGTGACGGCGACCCGGGCCTTCGGGATCGGGCGGGCGGTGTTCCGGTACGCGGAGCGGCTCGTGTCGCACGACGCCGTGCTGCGGATGCTGGCCGACACCCGGGTCGCCGTCTACCGGCGACTGGAGCGCCTGGCGCCCGCAGGGCTGCGTACGACCCGCCGGGGCGATCTGCTCAGCCGACTGGTCGCCGACGTGGACGCCTTGCAGGACTACTGGCTGCGCTGGCTGCTGCCGGCCGGCGCCGCCGTCGTCGTGGCGACCGGGTCCATCGCCTTCACGGCCTGGCTGCTGCCCGCGGCCGGGGCCGTGCTCGCCGCCGGGCTGCTCCTGGCCGGGGTGGGCGTCCCGCTGGTCACCGGCGCCGTGGCGCGCAGGGCCGAGCGTCGGCTCGCGCCCGCCCGAGGGGTGCTCGCCACCCGCACGGCCGATCTGCTCACCGGCACCGCCGAACTGACCGTCGCGGGCGCCCTGCCCGCCCGCAGCGCCGAGGTGCGTGCGGCGGACTCGGTGCTCACCCGGATCGCCTCGCGCGCCGCGACCGCCACCGCGCTCGGCGACGGACTGATCGCGCTGGTCTCCGGACTGACCGTCGCGGCGGCCGCCCTCGTGGGCGCCCAGGCGGTCGCCGACGGCCGGCTGAGCGGCGTGACCATGGCCGTCGTCGTCCTGACCCCACTCGCCGCCTTCGAGGCCGTCCTGGGACTGCCGCTGGCCGTGCAGTACCGCCAGCGGGTCCGCAGAAGCGCGGAGCGGGTGTTCGAGGTGCTGGACTCCCCCGAGCCGGTGCGCGAGCCGGAGCAGCCCCGCCAGAGCCCCGCGTCGCCGTTCCCGCTCGTCGTTGACGGGCTGACCGCGCGCCACGCCGGACAGGACCGGGACGCGCTCGCCGGAGTCGGCCTCACGCTGACGCGCGGGCGTCGGATCGCGGTCGTCGGACCCTCCGGCTCCGGGAAGACCACGCTCGCACAGGTGCTGCTGCGGTTCCTGGACGCGGACGCGGGTTCGTACACGCTCGGTGGGGTGGACGCCCACGACCTGGACGGCGACGACGTACGCCGGTTCGTCGGGCTGTGCGCGCAGGACGCACACCTCTTCGACAGCTCGGTCCGGGAGAACCTGCTGCTCGCCAGGAAGGGGGCGAGCGAGGAGGAACTGCGGGACGCGCTGGCGCGCGCCCGCCTGCTGGAGTGGGCCGACGGGCTGCCCGACGGGCTCGACACCCTCGTCGGCGAGCACGGCGCCCGGCTGTCCGGCGGACAGCGGCAGCGGCTGGCGCTGGCCCGGGCGCTGCTCGCGGACTTCCCGGTCCTGGTGCTCGACGAGCCCGCCGAGCATCTGGACCTGCCGACCGCCGACGCGCTCACCCGGGACCTGCTGGCCGCCACCGAGGGCCGCACGACGCTGCTCATCACCCACCGGCTGGCCGGTCTCGACGCGGTCGACGAGGTGCTCGTGCTGGACGAGGGCCGGGTGGTGCAGCGCGGTTCCTACCTCGCGCTGGCCGCCGAGGAGGGGCCGCTGCGGCGGATGGCCGAGCGGGAGGAGGCCTCGGAGCTGCTGGTGGGCGCGCGGTGACCGGCCCGCACCTGCGCTTCGAGGCCGGACAGCGCTGACTACAGCTCGGCGAGCAGCTGTTCGATGACGACGGCCACGCCGTCCTCGTTGTTGGCGACCGTGTGCCCGGAGGCCGCCGCGATCACGTCCGGGTGCGCGTTGCCCATCGCGTACGACCGGCCGGCCCAGGTGAGCATCTCGACGTCGTTCGGCATGTCCCCGAACGCGACGACCTCCTCGTGGGAGATGCCGCGCTCCGCACAGCACAGGGCCAGCGTGCTGGCCTTGGAGACGTCGGGGCCGCTGATCTCCAGCAGGGCGCTGGGGCTGGAGCGGGTGACGTTGGCGCGGTCGCCGATGGCCAGTCGGGCGAGCGTGAGGAAGGCGTCGGGGTCGATCGTGGGGTGGAAGGCGAGGATCTTCAGCACCGGCTCGCCGGCCCCGGGTCCGTCCGGCGCCAGCAGCAGCTCGGCCGGCGCGAGATGGTCGGGGATCTCCATGTGCATCTTGGGATACTCCGGCTCCTGGTTGAAGCCGTAGGTCTGCTCGATGGCGTACATGGTGCCCGGCGCCGCCTCACGCAGCAGCCGCACGGCGTCCAGCGCGTTCTCCCGGGCCAGCTCGCGCACCTTCACGAACCGGTGGGCGCCGGGGCCGCCGTGCAGGTCGACCACGGCGGCGCCGTTGCCGCAGATCGCCAGGCCGTGGCCGTGGACGTGGTCGCTGACGACGTCCATCCAGCGGGCCGGTCGGCCGGTGACGAAGAAGACCTCGATGCCCGCCTCCTCGGCGGCGGCGAGGGCGGCGACGGTGCGTGGCGACACCGACTTGTCGTCGCGCAGCAGAGTGCCGTCGAGATCGGTGGCGATCAGCCGCGGCGGGAGGGCGGCGGCCGGGGTCTCGGGCTGTCGAGTCGCTGAGGTCACCGGGCCATTCTCGCGCATATGCCCGCACGGCCCTGCGGGAGCCCGCACGTATGAGGCACAGAGCGGTGCCTATGGCCCGATGCCGAGGTCAGCGCAGCTGCGCCGGGGCCTCCATGGCGATCTGCTCGAAGACCTTCTCGTCCACGGCGAAGTCGGAGTCCGGGATGGGCCAGTGGACCACGATCTCGGTGAAGCCGAGCTCCTGGTGGCGGCCCGCGAAGTCGACGAAGGCGGCCAGGGACTGCAATGGACGGGCGCGGTCCGGAGTGAACCCGGTGAGCAGGATCTTGTCCAGCTCCTGCGCGTTCCTCCCGCGCGCGGCACAGGCGTCCGCCAACCGCTCGACCTGGCCCCGGAGGGCCTGAACCGACTGCTCGGGGGTGCCGTTCTCATACAGCTTGGGGTCGCCCGTGGTCACCCATGCCTGTCCGTGCCGAGCCGCGAGCTGCAGCCCGCGCGGTCCGGTCGCGGCGACGGCGAAGGGCAGCCGGGGGCGCTGGACGCAGCCAGGGATGTTGCGTGCCTCGTGCGCCGAGTAGTAGTTGCCCTCGTAGGACACGGAGTCCTCGGTGAGGAGCCGGTCCAGCAGCGGCACGAACTCGGCCAGCCGGTCGGCGCGCTCGCGCGGGGTCCACGGGTCCTGGCCCAGCGCGGTGGCGTCGAAGCCGGTGCCGCCCGCTCCGATCCCCAGAGTCACCCGGCCGCCGGAGATGTCGTCCAGGGAGATCAGTTCCTTGGCGAGGGTCACCGGGTGCCGGAAGTTCGGCGAGGTCACCAGCGTGCCCAGGCGCAGGCGCTCGGTGGCGGACGCGGCGGCGGTCAGCGTGGGGAGCGCGCCGAACCACGGGCCGTCGCGGAAGGTACGCCAGGACAGGTGGTCGTAGGTGTACGCCGTGTGGAAGCCGAGCTGCTCGGCCCGCGTCCATGTGGAACGGCCGCCCTCGTGCCAACGGAGGTACGGGAGGATCACGGTGCTCAGGCGCAGACTCATGTCATCGAGCGTATGCGGCCCACCGCGTTTCACGTGAAACGCTCACTGCGCGTAGCCGCCCGGCCACGGGCTCAGTGCTGCTCAGGGAAGCGCAGATAGCGAGCCGGCACGGCCTTCGTCAGCCACACGCCGTTCGCGCTGACGTGGAAGACATGGCCGTCACGGTGCATGGCGCCCGCGTCGACGGAGAGCACCACGGGTCGGCCCCGGCGGGCGCCGACGCGGGTCGCGGTCTCCCGGTCGGCCGAGAGGTGCACGTCGTGCCGGTTCATGGGCCGCAGTCCCTCGGTCCGGATCGAGTCCAGAGAGCGGGCCACGGTCCCGTGGTACAGGTACGGGGGTGGCGTCGCCGGGGGCAGCCCGAGGTCCACCTCGACGCTGTGGCCCTGGCTGGCGCGGATCCGGGTGCCGTCGATCGCGAAGCGCTTCTTGTCGTTGGCGTCGACGACGTGGCTCAGTTCGTCCCGGGTGAAGTGGAAGCCGTGCGCCGCGCATGCCGCGATGAGCTCGTCGATCTCGACCCAGCCGGCCTCGTCGAGGGTGAGGCCGATGCGCTCGGGCTGGTGTCGCAGGTGCTTCGAGAGATACTTCGACACCTTCACGGTGCGTCTCTCGTCCATGCCCGTTTTCCGCATGTCCTTTTCGTTCATCCGCTCAGCATGACGTGAGAGACGCGGATCACGCATTTTGTTTTGGGGCGGAGGTTTGGTCCACAACCAACTGCAGTTATCCACAGGCTAATTGGCGATCCTGTGGACAACTGGCGGATGGCTCAGCGGGCTTCACCAAGATCACCTGACGGAAGGTGACTTGAGGCAAGGCGGTCCAAGGCGCGGGTCCGCACCTTCCGTTCGACCGCGAGCGCGAGGAGCTTCGCAGCATGCTCCGCGTCGACCAGCGCCTGCACGGCCCGGGTTGTCGCGGTCGGGATCGGCACAGAGCGCTGCTGGGCGCCATCGGCGAGACCGGGCGAGGGATCGTCTCCGCCGAGGTGCCGACGCAGCTGACGGGCGGCGAACAGGCGTATGGCGCGGGCCGGTTAGGCGTCCAGGGGCTGCCGGCCGAGCGGGCGCAACCGTCGCACCAGCGAGTCGGCCTCGGCCTCGGCCGCGTCGGCGTCGGCGACGTCGGGCGCTCGGTGCGGACCTTCGAAGTACCGCGCGAAGACATGCTCGATGGTGAACTCCGGGAAATGGGAGGCGATGTGCTCGACCTGGACCCTCAACCCGCGGTGCTGGTAGGCGCGGCGCGGGCCGAACGGGCTCCCGCGCGCGTGATCGACGCCACGCCTCACAGGGGTGGTTCCAGGCGCGCCAGGGCCCGCAACGCCCGTGGCAGGAACCGCGACAGCGCGTACGTGGCCTTCGCCTCCACCGTGACCGGAACCACCGCCTCGTTGCGCGTGACCGCCCGCAGAATCGCGTCCGCGACCTTCTCCGGCGGGAAGTTGCGCAGCCCGTACACGCGCGTGGAGCGTTCCTGGCGCCGTCGCTCCTCCTGCGCGTCCACGCCCACGAAGACGGCCGTGGCGGTGATGTCGGTGTTCACCAGGCCGGGGCAGATCGCCGTGACGCCGATGTCCCGGCCGGCCAGTTCCGCGCGCAGGCACTCGCTCAGCATCAGGACCGCCGCCTTGGACGTGCTGTACGCGGGCAGCGCCTTGGAGGGCAGGTAGGCGGCCGCGGAGGCGATGTTGACGATATGGCCGCCCTGTCCGCGCTCGGCCATCCGACGGCCGAAGAGACGGCAACCGTGGATGACGCCCCACAGGTTGACGTCCAGCACCCTGCGCCAGTCCTCCGGCGAGGTGTCGAAGAAGGAACCCGCAAGACCGATGCCCGCGTTGTTCACCAGCACGTCCAGCACACCGTGGTCGGCGTGGACCTTCGCCGCGAGCTTCTCCATCGCCTGCTCGTCGGAGACGTCCACCGTCTCCGCCCAGGCTTCGGGCGCGCCGATCAGACGGGACTGCTCGGCCGTGCGGGCCGCGCCCTCCGCGTCCCGGTCGACGGCGATCACCCGGGCCCCGGCCTCGGCGAACGCGAGCGCCGTGGCCCGCCCGATACCGGCGGCCGCGCCGGTGACCAGCACCAGCCGCCCGCCGAACCGCTCGGCGTACTCGCCGGCCGCGGCCTTGCGCACCGGCCCCGCGCCGCTGTTCTCGCGGTCCTCCCCTGCCCGTTCCCGCTCGATCGACGTGACGAAGTCGTCGATCCAGGAGGCGAGCTGGTCGGGGCGGGTGCGCGGGATCCAGTGCCCGGCGGGAAGGGTGCGCCGGGTCAACCGCGGTACCCATTCCTCCAGTTCGTCGTACAGCCGCTCCGACAGGAACCTGTCCCCCAGGGGCGTGATCAGCTGCACGGGCGCGTGCGCGTACGCGTCGGGACGCGGACGGCGCAGCCGGGGCCGTACGTTGTCCCGGTACAGCCAGGCGCCGTGCGCAGCGTCCGACGGCAGCGACGGCGTCGGATACGCGTCGCCCCGCACCTTCTCGACGCGTCGCAGGATGCCCGGCCAGTACGTGCCGAGCGGTCCGCGCCAGGCGAGTTCGGGCAGGGCGGGGGTGTGCAGCAGGTAGACGTACCAGGACTTGGCTCCCTGGCCGAGGAGTTGACCGATCCGGCGCGGAGTCGGCCTGGTCAGCCGCTTGTCGATCCAGTGGCCGAAGTGGTCGAGGGACGGTCCGGACATCGACGTGAAGGACGCGATCCTGCCCTCGGTGCGGTGCACGGTGACGAACTCCCAGGCCTGCACCGAGCCCCAGTCGTGGCCCACCAGGTGCACCGGCCGGTCCGGGCTGACCGCGTCCACGACCGCCAGGAAGTCGTCCGTCAGCTTCTCCAGGGTGAAGCCGCCCCGCAGCGGCTTCGGCGCGCCGGACCGGCCGTGGCCCCGGACGTCGTAGAGGACGACATGGAAGCGCTCGGCGAGCCGGGGCGCGACCTCGGACCACACCTCCTTGCTGTCCGGATAGCCGTGCACCAGGACGACCGTCGGAGCCGAGGGGTCCCCCAGCTCCGCTACGCACAGCTCTATTCCGCCGGTCCGCACCCGGCGCTCGCGCGCACCTTCGAACGACACCGCTGCCGTCACCCCCGTCCCCATCGACTGCGGTACGTGTCCGTAACGTGACACCGGAGAATGTGTCAGTTGTTAGAGGAAGCGTCAACAGGAGGGGATCGCGGCTGCGCACAAGTCCGGGACGGATAACTCTCAGGGTGGGGATCCCTTAGGGTCCCGTACATCTGAGGTGTGATGCCAAGACGGCTCTACGGGGTGACGCCCGGCGTGGTCCAGGTCACTACCGTTTGTGCCGTGACTGTGATCGCGACCGAAAGCCTGAGCAAGCGGTTCCCCCGGGTGACCGCTCTTGACCGGCTCTCCGTGGACGTCGGGCCTGGTGTGACCGGGCTCGTCGGCGCCAACGGGGCCGGCAAGTCCACGTTGATCAAGATCCTGCTGGGTCTGTCGCCCGCCACGGAGGGCCGAGCCGAAGTGCTCGGTCTCGACGTCGCGAGCAAGGGCGCCGACATCCGCGAGCGGGTCGGCTACATGCCGGAGCACGACTGTCTGCCGCCCGACGTCTCGGCCACCGAGTTCGTCGTGCACATGGCGCGGATGTCCGGCCTGCCGCCCACCGCCGCCCGCGAGCGCACCGCGGACACCCTGCGCCATGTCGGTCTGTACGAGGAGCGCTACCGCCCCATCGGCGGCTACTCGACGGGCATGAAGCAGCGGGTGAAGCTTGCCCAGGCCCTCGTCCACGACCCGCAGCTGGTCTTCCTGGACGAACCGACCAACGGCCTCGACCCGGTCGGCCGCGACGAGATGCTCGGCCTGATCCGCCGGATCTACACCGACTTCGGCATCTCGGTCCTGGTCACCTCCCACCTGCTGGGCGAACTGGAGCGCACCTGCGACCACGTCGTCGTCGTGGACGGCGGCAAGCTGCTGCGCTCCAGCTCCACCACCGACTTCACGCAGACCACGACCACCCTCGCGATCGAGGTCACCGACACCGACGACCACCCGGACGGCACCCGCGCGGTGCGCGAAGCGCTCCACGCGCGCGGGGTGGACGTCCTGGACGCCGACAGCGGCCTGCCGGGCGCCGGCCACATCCTGCTGCTGACCGCACAGGGCGAGGAGACCTACGACGTCGTCCGGGACGTGGTCGCCGACCTGGGCCTCGGCCTGGTGCGCATGGAACAGCGCAGACACCACATCTCCGAGGTCTTCACGGACAGCGACATCGCCGCCGGCACCGGCACCGGCAACGACCAGCAGCGAAAGGAGGCCGTCGGCCATGGCAGTTGAGCACCCGGTCACCGCCCCCTCGGGTGACCAGACCCGGATCCACAACATCGGCTACCGCAGCTACGACGGCCCCCGGCTGGGCCGCGCCTACGCCCGCCGCTCCCTCTACTCGCAGTCCCTGCGCGGCTCCTACGGCCTCGGCCGCTCGGTGAAGTCCAAGGTGCTGCCGATGCTGCTGTTCGTCGTGATGTGCGTGCCTGCGGCCATCATGGTCGCGGTCGCCGTCGCCACGAAGGCCGACGAACTGCCGGTTTCCTACACGCGCTACGCGATCGTCATGCAGGCCGTGCTCAGCCTGTACATCGCCTCCCAGGCGCCCCAGTCCGTCTCGCGCGATCTGCGCTTCAAGACCGTGCCGCTGTACTTCTCACGGCCCATCGAGACCGCGGACTACGTACGCGCGAAGTTCGCCGCGCTGGCCTCGGCGCTGTTCGTCCTCACCGCCGCCCCGCTGCTCGTGCTGTACGTGGGCGCGCTGCTGGCCAAGCTGGACTTCGCCGACCAGACCAAGGGATTCGCTCAAGGACTCGTCTCCGTGGCACTGCTCTCGCTGCTCTTCGCCGGCATCGGCCTGGTCATCGCCTCGGCCACCCCGCGGCGCGGCTTCGGCATCGCCGCCGTCATCGCCGTCCTGACCATCTCCTACGGAGCCGTCTCCACGCTCCAGGCCATCGCCGAGGCCCAGAACAGCAGCAGCTCCATCCCCTGGATCGGCCTCTTCTCGCCGGTCACGCTGATCGACGGCGTGCAGTCGGCCTTCCTGGGCGCCCCCTCCGCCTTCCCCGGCGGAGTCGGCCCGTCCCATGGAGAGGGCGTGGTCTACGTCCTCGTCGTCCTCGGCCTGATCGCCGCGAGCTACGGCCTGCTGATCCGCCGCTACCGGAAGGTGGGCCTGTGACCACGCTCAACATCGACCATGTCTCCCGCTGGTTCGGCAACGTGGTCGCCGTCAACGACATCACCATGACCATCGGCCCCGGCGTCACCGGCCTGCTCGGCCCCAACGGCGCCGGAAAGTCCACCCTCATCAACATGATGGGCGGCTTCCTGGCCCCCTCCACCGGCACGGTCACCCTCGACGGCCAACCGGTCTGGCGCAACGAGGACATCTACCGGCACATCGGCATCGTCCCCGAGCGCGAGGCGATGTACGACTTCCTCACCGGCCGCGAATTCGTCGTCGCCAACGCCGAACTGCACGGCCTGGGCGCCAAGGCCGCCCAACGGGCCCTGGCCACGGTCGAGATGGAGTACGCCCAGGACCGCAAGATCTCCACGTACTCCAAGGGCATGCGCCAGCGCGTGAAGATGGCGTCCGCCCTGGTCCACAACCCGTCGCTGCTCCTGCTCGACGAGCCGTTCAACGGGATGGACCCGCGCCAGCGCATGCAGCTCATGGACCTGCTGCGGCGCATGGGCGACGAGGGCCGCACCGTGCTGTTCTCGTCCCACATCCTCGAAGAGGTCGAGCAACTCGCCTGGCACATCGAGGTGGTCGTCGCCGGGCGGCACGCGGCCAGCGGCGACTTCCGCAAGATCCGCCGCCTGATGACCGACCGCCCGCACCGCTATCTGGTGCGCTCCAGCGACGACCGCGCCCTCGCGGCCGCGCTGATCGCCGACCCGTCGACCTCCGGCATCGAAGTCGACCTGGCGGAAGGCGCGTTGCGCATCCAGGCCGTCGACTTCGGCCGCTTCACCGCGCTGCTGCCGAAGGTCGCCAGGGACCACGGCATCCGGCTGCTCACGGTCTCGCCGTCCGACGAGTCCCTCGAGTCCGTGTTCTCGTACCTGGTCGCGGCGTAGGAGGCCCAAAGATGTACGACCCCACAGTCGCCCGACTCACCTACCGGGCCCTGCTCGGCCGTCGCAGGGCCCTCATCCTGGGCGCCCTGCCCCTGCTGCTGATCGCGATCTCCGTGGTCGTGCGCGGCCTGGCCGGCGCCGACGACCAGACGGCGTCCGACCTGCTCGGCGGGCTCGCGCTCGCCACGATGGTCCCGATCATCGGCGTCATCGCCGGCACGGGCGCGATCGGCCCGGAGATCGACGACGGCTCCGTCGTCTACCTGCTGTCCAAACCGCTGAAGCGGCCGACGATCATCTTCACCAAGCTGATCGTGGCGATCGCGGTGACGATGGTCTTCTCGGCCCTGCCGACGCTGATCGCCGGGTTCATCCTCAACGGCAACGGCCAGCAGATCGCCGTGGCCTACACGGTGGCCGCCCTGGTCTCGTCGATCGCCTACGCGGCGCTGTTCCTGCTGCTGGGCACGGTGTCCCGGCACGCGGTGGTCTTCGGACTCGTCTACGCCCTCGTCTGGGAGGCGCTGTTCGGCTCGCTGGTCTCGGGCGCGCGCACGCTCAGCGTCCAGCAGTGGTCGCTGGCCGTCGCCCACAAGGTGGCCGGCGGGGACCTCGTCACCTCCGACGTCAGCCTGACCACGGCGACGGTGCTGCTGGTCGCGGTGACCGTGCTGGCCACCTGGTACGCGGGCCAGAAGCTGCGGGCGCTGACCCTCGCGGGCGAGGAGTGAGGAGCCCTGCCGGGCGGGCCGCTCGTTCTTGACGGCGGCTTCACCCGCACCTCTGCACACTGGGCGAAGCGGACAGCGCGCGCGACGGCGCGCGGACATTGCTGGGAGGACGGGGATGGCGGACGACAATGCGGTGAGCGGCGGTCGTAGGCCGTCCGAGGACGAGGTCTGGGACGACCTCGTCCTGGACGAGGACTTCATACGGGGCGCCGAGACGTCCGAGCCGTCCGCCCGAGCCCGGATGCTGGCCGCACGGTGGCGGGCCGAGGAGCCCGAGCCGCAGCCCTGGCGCTCCGACGACCCGCCCGCGGGCTGGTTCTTCAGCAAGGCGCGTCGACGCAGGTGGCGCCGCCGGTAGAGCCGCTGTCGGGCCGTGCCCGGCCCGGGTCGTCGCACGGTTGTTTTATTCGGTGGCGTCCAACTCGTCCCCCGGGCACAGTGGTTGTACCCGCGGGGCCGGAACGGGATCCGGCGCCACAGACCGGGGACAGACCGGGAGAGGGCAGCTCGACGATGCCGATGCACGGCATGGCGTCGAGTTCCCTCGAGGGCAGCCAAGGGCGGGTTCGGGTTCCGGAGTAGTTACGGCTCCGTCGCATCCGCCCCGCACAGGGGAGCTGCCCGGGGCGGCCGCTTCGAGCACGCGATGTCGCTCTCGCGTGGGCCGCCCTCCCTCCCCGGTCGCCGCCCGGTTCCCGGGGCGTCAGCTCAGCAGGCGTTCCAGGACGACCGCGATGCCGTCGTCCTCGTTGGACGACGTCGTCTCGTTCGCGACCGCCTTCAGTTCCTCGTGGGCGTTGGCCATGGCCACGCCGTAGGACGACCAGCCGAACATCGGGATGTCGTTGGGCATGTCGCCGAAGGCGATCGTGTCGGTGGCCTTCAGCCCCAGCCGACGAGCCGCCAGGGAGAGGCCCGTGGCCTTGGACAGGCCCAGGGGGAGCAGCTCCACGATGCCCTCGCCGGCCATCGCGACCGTGACGAAACCGCCCGCGGCCTGCCGGGCCGCCTCGGCCAGCGCGTCGTCCGACAGCTCGGGATGCTGTATGTAGATCTTGTTCAGCGGCGCGGACCACAGGTCGGACGCGTCGGTGAAGGGGGTCGAGGGGAGCGTGCCGGTGACCGTGTAACCCGGTCCCACCAGTACGTCTCCGGCCAGGCCGTCCCGGCTCGCCGCCAGGTGCAGCGGGCCGACCTCCGCCTCGATCTTGGCCAGCGCCACACCGGCCAGCTGCCGGTCCAGGGTCACCGAGGTCAGCAGCCGGTCCTCGCCGGCGTCGTACACCTGTGCGCCCTGGGCGCAGACCGCGAGGCCCCGGTAGTCGAGGTCCTCGAGGATGGGCCTGGTCCAGGGGACCGCGCGGCCCGTCACCACGATGTGCGCCGCGCCCGCCGCGGTGGCCGCGGCGAGGGCGTCACGGGTGCGCTGCGAGACCGACCCGTCGGAGCGCAGCAGCGTTCCGTCGAGGTCGGTCGCGATCAGGCGGTAGGGGAAGGCGCCGCTCACCTGGCCACCGGCTCCAGGATCTCCCGGCCGCCGAGGTAGGGGCGCAGCACCTCGGGCACGTACACGGAGCCGTCGGCCTGCTGGTGGTTCTCCAGGATCGCGACGATCGTGCGCGGGACCGCGCACAGCGTGCCGTTGAGCGTGGCCAGCGGGCGGACCTGCTTGCCCTCGCGGACGCGGATCGACAGCCGGCGGGACTGGTACTCGGTGCAGTCCGAGGTCGAGGTCAGCTCGCGGTACTTGCCCTGCGTCGGGATCCAGGCCTCGCAGTCGAACTTGCGGGCGGCCGAGGAGCCGAGGTCACCGGAGGCGACGTCGATGACGCGGAACGGCAGCTCCAGCGAGGACAGCCACTGCTTCTCCCAGGCCAGCAGGCGCTGGTGCTCGGCCGCCGAGTCCTCGGGCGTGACGTACGAGAACATCTCGACCTTGTCGAACTGGTGGACGCGGAAGATGCCCTTGGTGTCCTTGCCGTGCGAGCCGGCCTCGCGGCGGAAGCAGGGCGAGAAGCCCGCGTAGCGCAGCGGGAGCTTGTCCGCGTCGATGATCTCGTCCATGTGGTACGCGGCGAGCGGGACCTCGGAGGTGCCGACCAGGTAGAGGTCGTCCTTGTCGAGGTGGTAGACGTCCTGGGCCGCCTGGCCGAGGAAGCCGGTGCCCGCCATCGACTGGGGGCGGACCAGGGCGGGCGTCAGCATCGGGGTGAAGCCGGCCGCCGTGGCCTGGGCGATCGCCGCGTTGACGAGGGCGAGCTCCAGGAGCGCGCCGACGCCGGTGAGGAAGTAGAAGCGGGAGCCGGAGACCTTCGCGCCGCGCTCGACGTCGATCGCGCCGAGGATCTGGCCGAGCTCCAGGTGGTCCTTGGGCTCGAAGCCCTCGGCGCCGAAGTCGCGGATCTCGCCGTGCGTCTCCAGCGTGACGAAGTCCTCCTCGCCGCCCACGGGCACATCGGGGTGCACGAGGTTGCCGAGTCGCTGGAGGAGTTCCTGGGTCTCGGCGACAGCCGCGTCGCGCTCGGCGTCGGCGACCTTGACGTCGGCGGCGAGCTGGCTCGCCTGCTTCAGCAGCTCGGCCTTCTCGTCCGCGGCGGCCTTGGGGATGAGCTTGCCGAGCGACCTCTGCTCGGAGCGCAGCTCGTCGAAGCGGACGCCGGACGACCTGCGCCGCTCGTCGGCAGACAGGAGAGCGTCGACGAGCGCGACGTCCTCTCCACGGGCACGCTGGGACGCGCGCACACGGTCGGGGTCCTCACGGAGCAGGCGAAGGTCAATCACGCCGCCAAGGCTACCCGTGCGGGCTTGCGGCTCACGACTCCATTCCGACGCGCCTGCTCGCCGTTCCGTCCTTTGTCCAGAATGATGGCTTACGTTCCGCTATGGGGTAATTGCCGAGCGTGTCAATAAAAAGTGTCTCACTCCCTGGGACGGGCATGCGGCGGGCGCTGCGTTGACTCGATTCCCTTGTGGAAAGCGGGACTTGGAGGCGGCGTTGTCCACAGGTGTCCACACGCTCGGAATAGTTATCCACAGGGTGTGCGAAAGATCTGTGGACATCGGAATTGATCATTCCGATACCGCTGTACGGGGTCGGTAATTCCTTGCCCAAACCCGCCCCGGGCCCACTTTCGGGTGGAAATGGGTCGCCCAAAGGATTGATCCAAGGAAACAAGTGGACGAAGGGTGACCCGCGGGGCGAGGGCCTCGGGTGGGGGCAGTAGGGCGATTTGTCGACTGGATGGTGCTTCGTTGTCGACTTGTCCCCAGGTCGAGAAGCAGCCCTGTGGATAACTTCTGTGGATAACGAAGATGTGCAGATAGGACCGGGCCAGGCACTGGACCAGGCACCGGACCAGGACTGGGGCTGGGACCGGGCTAGAACCGGCCGTCCTGGCAGCGCGCGATCCAGTCCGACGCCGCCACGAACTCTCCGTCCGAGGTCCCGGGCAGTGGAGCGGCGACGTCCGCCACGCTCACCTCCGCACGCGGGTAGGAGCCCAGGAAGCGCACCTCGCGGCAGATCCGCTTCAGCCCCATGAGCGCCTCGGCCATCCGACGGTCGGAGATATGCCCCTCGGCGTCGATGCAGAAGCAGTAGTTGCCGATGCCGGCGCCCGTCGGCCGGGACTGCAGCAGCATCAGGTTGACGCCACGCGTGGCGAACTCGCCCAGCAGATCGCGCAGGCCGCCGGGATGGTCGTCGCTCTGCCACAGCACCACGGACGTCTTGTCCGCGCCGGTCGGCGCCGCCGGCCGGGCGGGCCGGCCCACCAGCACGAAGCGGGTCTGCGCGTTCTCGGCGTCGTGGATCCCGCTCTCCAGGGCGGTCAGCCCGTACCGCGCGGCCGCGAACTCGCCGGCGAAAGCGGCGTCGTAACGGCCCTCCTGGACCAGCCGGGCGGCGTCCGCGTTCGAGGCGGCCGACTCCCAGAGGGCGTCCGGGAGGTTCGCCTTCAGCCAGTTGCGCACCTGCGGCTGCGCGGCCGGATGCGCGGAGACCGTCTTGATGTCCGCCAGCTTCGTGCCGGGCCGCACCAGCAGCGCGAAGGTGATCGACAGCAGCACCTCGCGGTAGATCATCAGCGGCGCGCCCGCGACCAGCTCGTCCAGGGTGGTCGTGATCCCGCCCTCGACGGAGTTCTCGATCGGCACGAACGCGGCCTCGGCCTCGCCGCCGCGCACCGCGTCGAGCGCGGACTGCACCGACACATACGGGATCAGCTGCCGGGTGGCCGCCTCCGGAAGCGTGCGCAGGGCGACCTCCGTGAAGGTGCCCTCCGGGCCGAGATACGCATAGCTCGCTGGCATGACCTCACCCTAATGGCCCTTGCGAAGACAGGAGTACGTATCTCACGGCAGCCCCTGGAAGGAATGAATCCGTCCGAGGAGCCGTAACTTCACGAGAAGCCGCGGCTTCCCGCCGCGCTCGGCACCCGCCCGCCCGCTCGGCTTCCCGCCTACTCGGCTTTCCGCCCACTCGGCTCACGCCTCCAGCAGGCGTTGGCCCACGTACTCCCCCTCCGCCGCGCCGCCGGGCACCGCGAACAGGCCGCTCGCCTCGTGGCGGATGTACTTCGACAGAGCGTCGCCACGGTCCAGCTTGCGCTGCACGGTGACGAAGGCGCGCAGCGGATCCGCCTGCCAGCAGACGAACAGCAGGCCCGCGTCCGGAGTGCCGTCCGGGTCGATGCCGTCGTGGTACGAGAAGGGCCGCCGCAGCATGGCCGCGCCGCCGTTCTGATCGGGCCGGGTGATCCGGGCATGCGCGTTGAGCGGGACGACCAGATCGCCCTTCGCATCGGTCTTCTCAAGGTCCATCTCGGTCGTCTCGCCGCCCCCGGACAGCGCCGCCCCGTCGGACTTCCGCCGCCCGACGACCTGCTCCTGCGCCTTGAGCGACAGCTTCTCCCAGTCGTCGAGGAGCATGCGGATCCGGCGGACGACCGCGTAGGAGCCGTCGGCCATCCATGCCGGGTCCTTGGTGCCGGACGCCGGGACGAAGATGCGCTCGTCGAAGTCGGAGTCGGTCGGCTTGGGGTTGCGGGTGCCGTCCAGCTGGCCCATGAGGTTGCGGGCTGTCATGGGGTGGGCCGTGGCCCCCGGGGTCCGGTTGAAGCCGTTCATCTGCCAGCGGACCTTCGCCGCGCTGCCCGCGTCCTTCTGGATCGCGCGCAGGGCGTGGAAGGCGACCAGGGCGTCGTCCGCACCGATCTGCACCCACAGGTCGCCGTTGCTGCGGGTCTTGTCGAGGTGGTCGGAGGAGAAGTCGGGGAGCGGGTCCAGCGCGACCGGACGCTGCTTCTCCAGCCCGGTGCGGGCGAAGAAGCTGTTGCCGAAGCCGAAGGTGACCGTCAGCGAGGAGGGGCCGGCGTCCCGGGCCACATCGGTGTCGTCGTTCGCGGTCGCCTCGCCCGCCATCAGCCGCCGGGCCGTCTCCGACCAGCGGCGCAGCAGCGCGGCGGCCTCCTTGCGGCCCGCGCCGGCCGCGAGGTCGAAGGCGACCAGATGGCCACGGGCCTGGAGGCCCTGGGTGATGCCGGGCTGATGTTTCACGTGGAACATCGCCTGCCCGGACCCGATCGAGGAGAGCGGGGTCGCCTGTGCGGGCGCCGCCGCGTAGCCCGCGGCCGCGCCTGCCGCGCCGAGGACGAGGCCGGTGGCTCCGGCCGTGCCGAGCAGCTTGCGCCGCGTCAGACCGCCGTCGGGGGAGGCGGCGGAGTCGGGAGAGGAGGAATCCGACGGACGGCCCTCGGTAGGCAGCTCGGCTGCATGTGTCTTGGGCGTACCTGTCTTGGGCGTGCGTGTCTTCGGCGTGTCTGTCTTGGTGGCGCGTTTCTTGGGCGTGTGGGCCTCTGGAAGGGACTGGTCGGGCATGGTGCGGTCAGCCGATCTGCGCGTTCTTGGAGACGGTCACCTGGTCGATGTCGGAGGTCCGCACCGTCACGGCGATCTTCCACTCGCCGGCGATGGGGATCTGCACTCCGTTCGCCGACCAGTGGCCGGTGGTGATGTGGTCGGGGACGACGGGCAGCGGCCCGATGTCCTGGGCTTCGAGGGTGAAGGCGACCTTGACCTCGGGCACGTCGAACGCACGGCCGTTGGGTCGGGTCACATAGACGTGCATCTCGTTGGCGCCGGTGCGTGCGGGGTCGAAGTCCACGCTGACGACGCCCTTGCCGTCGGCGCCGCCGGTGTCGAACGACATGTCCAGCGTCAGGGCGCTCGACGTGGAGTCCGAGGAGTCCGCGGAGGGGTCCGTGGAAGAGGACGACGAGGAGCGGGTGGCCTTCGCGGCGTCCTGCTCCGTGCGGCCGGGCTCGGTCGACGTCAGGACGGTGGTGACGGCGAGCAGGACGACGGCGACGCCGGCCTCGGCGAGCACCGAGCGGCGCAGGCCGAAACGGTCGACGTCGGACTCCCGCAGCCGCTTCTGCCGCGTGGCGGCCATGGCGGCCTGCTGCCGGGCGAGCTGCGCGGCCCGCTTGGCGCCCGAGCCCCCGGAGCGGGCCTTGGCGCCCCCGGAGGCTGCCTTCGCGGCGGCGGTGGTCGTGGCGGTGGTCGCGGCGGCGGCATCGCCCGTCCCGGCCGAGGCGGCGACGGGCTCCTTCTCCGCTCCGGACGGTGCGGAGCCCTCGGAGGTGTCGGAGCCCTCGGAGGTGTCGGAGCCCTCGGAGGTGTCGGAGGCGTCGGACGCTGCGGAGGCGGACGCCTTCGTGTTCGCCAGCCGGGCCGTCCACCGGCGCGAGATCCACGCGACGCCGACGAGCAGCGCCACGAGACAGATCTTGATCAGCAGCAGCTGGCCGTAGCGGGTGTCGGTGAAGGCGGACCAGGAGCCGAGCTGACGCCAGGACTGGTAGACGCCGGTGACGACCACGGCGACGACGCTGCCGAAGGCGACCTGGGAGAAGCGGCGGACGGCGGTGGCCTCGATGGGCCGGTCGGCGGGCGCTCGGTACAGCGCGACGAGGAGCGCGGTGAGTCCGCCGAGCCAGGTCGCGACAGCGACGAGGTGCACCACGTCGACCGGCATCGCGAGGCCCGCCTGCAGTCCGGTCGACGCGTGCTCGGCCATGGCCCAGCTCGCCGCGATGCCGCCTGCCACGACCGATCCGCCGATGGCGAGCCCGAAGGTCAGATCCCGCTTCTCCTCGCCCTCGCGCTTGTCGTAGGCGCCGAAGAGCACGGCGATGAACAGCGCGGCTGCGGCGAGCAGCAGCAGCCGGGAGACCAGGGCCGCGCCGGTCTTGGTCTGCAGGACCTGGCCGAGGAGTTCGAGGTCGAAGACGTCGCCGAGCTTCCCCGAGCTGGCATAGGAGCCGCGCAGGAGCAGCAGGAACAGGGTGGCCGCGGTCATCGTCAGCCAGCCGGAGACGACGAGCCGCTGCAGCGCCCGTACCCCGGTGCCGCGCTGCCAGCAGGCCAGGACGAAGGCGGCCCCGCCGACCATCACGATGAACCCGGCGTACGACACATAGCGTCCGAAGCCGTAGAGCCAGCCGACGACTCCGCCGCCGGCCGTCTGATCGGACACCGAGACGCTGGTCTTGGAGGGGGCGCCGATGGAGAAGGTGTAGGCGCCGGCGACGGGATGGCTGTCGGCGGAGACGACCTGGTAGGTCACGGTGTACGTGCCGTCGGGCAGCCCGGCGTGCAGTTGCACCGCGTAGCTGGCGCCGCTGAGGCTGCTCGGCTTGCCGGTGTCGACGCGCGCGCCCTTGGGGTCGAGGACGCGCAGCGAGTCGTCGCTCAGCGAGACCGTCTCGGAGAAGGTCAGCGACACCTGAGTGGGCGCCTTGTCGACCACCACCCCCTGCGCGGGGTCGCTGCCGGTCAGCGCGGCGTGCGCGGACGCGGGTCCGGCGCCGGCGAGGAGCGCGCCGGCGACCGCCAGGAACAGCAGCACGAGCATCCGGACGCGGGGGGCGATGGTCTGCGTCAAGGTGGTCCCTCCCTCAGTGGCCGGTCTTCGGGTTGTACACGGCGGACTTCACCGGAATCTCGACCTTCACGGGGTCGGAGGCGGCGAAGTGCAGCTCGACGGTCACCGTCTCGCCCTGCACCGGCTTGCTCTTCAGCATCTCGAACATCAGATGGTTCCCACCGGTCTTGAACACGAGTTGACCGTGCGCGGGCACGTCGAGGGACTTGACCTCCTCCATCGACGACCCGACGGTCTCGTGGAGGGTGACGCTGCCCGCCGCGGCGCTGGTGACGGAGGTCAACTCGTCCTTCGTCCCGCCCTCGTTGACGATGGTCAGGAAACCGGCGGCCATCGTGTCGGAGACGGGTTGCGGAATGTAGGCGGCCCGGACGGACAACCGCGCCTTGCCGCCCGAGTCCTGGCCGTCCGAGCCCGACCCGCACCCGGCCAGCAGCAACGCCCCGGCGACCACCCCGGACGGCACCGCGAGAAGCCGCACAGACCGAGCAGACCGAGCAGACCAAGCAGACCGACCAGACCGACCAGACCGAGCAGAGCTCAAAGCACGCGCAGCGGACCTCACGGGTTCTCGCCCTTGATGATCTTGGGGAGGTCCTTGGTGTAGTCGTCGACCGTGGCGTCCTCGCCGTACAGGAGGTAGCCGCCGTTCGTCTTGGGGGAGAAGGCGACGACCTGGGTGCCGTGGGTGGAGACGGTCTTGCCGTTCTTGTCCTTGTGCGGCGCCTCGACGGAGATGCCGAGGGCGCGGGCGGCGGTCTGGATGGTCGCGAACTTCCCGGTCAGGCCGACGACCTGGGAGTCGATGCCCCTGAGCCACTTGCCGAGCGCGGCGGAGGTGTCGCGGTCCGGGTCGGTCGTGACGAACACGACGCGCAGTTCGTCCTGTTCGGCCTGGGGCAGCTGCTTCTTGGCGATGGCGATGTTGTTCATCGTCAACGGGCAGACGTCCGGGCAGTTGGTGTAGCCGAAGTAGATCAGCGTCGGGTGGCCCGCGGTCTCCTTGCGCAGGTCGTAACTCTTGCCCTGGGTGTCGGTGAGCACCAGCTCGGGCTTGGTGAAGGGCTGGTCCAGCACGGTCGCGGCCTGCTGCGAGGACTCCTCGGAGACGACGGCGACAGGGCTGCTGCTGTCGTCGCCGCCGTTGCTGCAGGCGGAGAGGGTGAGGGTGGCGGCGGAGAGCAGCGCGGCCACGGCGAACGTTGTCTTGCGCATAGAGAAATATCCCAGATGTGTGAAATCGGGCGTCGGGCGACCGCGGCCGCCCGACGCCGACGTGGGGCTCAGGCCTCGGTCGTCGTGGTCCGGCGGCGGCCGGCGAGCACGCCGTACGCCACACCTGCGGCGCCGACGACGATGCCGACCACGCCGAGGACCCGGGCGGTGGTGTCGCTGCTGTCGGAGTCGGCGGCAGCCACGGTCGTCGCGGCGGCGGCCTTGGCGTCGTCGGCCTTCTCGTCGGAGGCCGTATCGGCGCCCGTACCGTGGTGGCCGTCCTCGGCGGCGGCCGTCAGGGCCAGCACCGGGGCGGGGTTCTCAGGCTCCTCGGCGCCGTCCCCCTGAACCTCGATCCAGCGCACGACCTCCTTGTTGGAGTACGTCTGGATCGCCTTGAAGACGAGTTCGTCGGCGTCCTCGGGGAGCGCGCCGACGGAGACCGGGAACTTCTGGAAGAAGCCGGCCTCGATGCCCTTGCCGGTCGCGGTCCAGGTGATCTTGGAGACGGCCTGGGAGATCTGCTTGCCGTGCACCGTGAGGGGCTTGGCGAGCGTGGCCTTGGTGACGACGATCGTCCAGCCGTTGACCGGCTCCGGCAGCGCGGAGGCCAGCGGGTGGTCGGTCGGGAAGGTGACCTCGAGCTTGGTCGTCGAGGCGTTGTCGCGCTCGTTGGGGACCTTGAAGTCGACGACGGCGTAACCGCCCTTGGCGGCGGTGCCCTCGGCGGCGACGCTGACGTGCGCGAAGGCGGGCGCGGACAGGGCGAGCACGGCGGTACCGGCGACGGCAGCGGCGGCGGCGACGCGGGAGGCGAAACGAGAGGCCTTCATGACAGCGAGCACTCCACTCTGAGTGAGTCTGCGGGTGAGGAGGCGGGCGCACGGACGTACGCACGCGCGTGCCGCACGACAGCGGCCGTCCCCCCGGGTGTGGCGGAGTGCTGGTCGTGTCGCGTCAGGCGGCGAGGACGAGAACGGATACGGCCGGCGGGCCTCGTCTGATCACCGAGTGCTGCAGCGCGGTCGTCCGGGGCGCCGCCGACGGGAGCAGCGCGGAGGGCGGGACGCGCGGTCCCGTCCCGGGCGCGGCGGGCAGCCCCGTGAGCAGCGCGCGCACCAGTGCGAGCGCCCCGCGCAGGGACCGGACGAGCGCCCCCTCGGCGACGCCGTGGGCCGACAGGGCGAGCAGCCGCAGCAGGGCCGTGTCGCCGCGCCGCAGCAGCCAGCCGGCGGCGAGGGCCGCGAGGACGTGACCGAGCAGCATCGGCAGGGACGGCAGCAGGGCCATCGACGTGCCGGCGCTGGACAGCGCGTCGGCGGGATGGTGCGCGGAGTCGCCCATCCCGGTCATGCCGGTCATGCCGCTCATGCCGCGCCCGGCGCTCGCATCGGGGTAGAGCCGTGCGTCGATGAGGATCTGCTGGGCGCGGGCCGGGCTGATCGCGCCCGCGGCGGCCCCGCACACCAGCCGGGCCGCGCGGGCGACGAGCGTGGCGTCGGACGCGGAGAGCGCGGCCGAAGCCGACGTCGAGGCGGAAGCAGAAGCAGAAGCCGAAGCGGTAGCAGCGGCGGCGTGCTGGCCGAGTCCGAACAGCGTGTGCAGCACGGTCTGTCCGACGGCGAGCAGCGCCACGATGCCCGGCAGCGAGCGCTCGCGTCCGGCGAGCGGCGCCACGACCGCGAGGACCCCCAGGAATCCCGCGCCCAGCGTCCACAGCGGGACGGCGGCACAGGAGGCCAAGGTGTGCCCGGCGGCGGACAGCACGACGCAGACCGCGGCGAACACCGCGGCCCGCAGCAGCCGTAGATCGCGACCGGAGCGCTCGCTGTGGGGGACAGACATGGCGGGCTCATCATCGCACTGGCCGCACCGCCGTCATACGGCAGGTCCACAAGGTTCCCTACCATGCGGAAGATCAGCTTCTGATACGACTGTTACTGCTGATGTCTATTGAGTCCCCACATACACCGATTCCGGTCCCGAGTGCATCCCCCATATGGGCGGCATCACGTTGAATTCGCGCTTACATGCGCCCGCGCGCGGCAATACGTATCGGTATGTCGAGCCGCGGCCAGGAGGCTGGAGCATGAGCATCTGGTGGTCACTCCATCTACGGCGTGAAGCCGCGAGCGTGCCGCTCGCCCGCCGCCTGTTGCTCGGCACCATGGAGACGGCGGGCGTCGATCCCGACGTCAGCTACGACCTCTCGGTGGCCCTGACCGAGGCGTGTGCCAACGCCGTCGAGCACGGCGGGGACACCGCGCGCGGCGGCTGTTCGGAGGCGTACCGGGTCACCGCCTACCTCGACGGCGAGAAGTGCCGTATCGAGGTCACCGACTCGGGGCCGGGGTTCCTCGGCGGGCGTCCCGTGCCCGCGCCGGAGCCGGTGCGCATGAGCACCGACGCGGAACAGGGCCGGGGCCTCTTCCTCATCCGGGAACTCGCCGACCACGTCCACATCGGCAACAAGCCGGGGCGCGGCGGCGCGGTGGTGAGCTTCGACAAGATGCTCAAGTGGCGCAAGGACGCACCGCTCATGGCCGTCTGACCAGGCGTCGGCTCCGTCGCGAGGCGGGGATTTCAGGTTTCCCAGCACTCACAGGTTCCTCTCAGCGTTCGCCAATGTCGCTGACTGGTGGCGTTCCTACGTTCATGCTCATGACGGGAAATCGCAAAGGCACCACCATCACCCGGCGCCGCGCCCTCGTGGTGACCGGCGGCACGGTCGCGGCGGGCGGACTGGCCGTCGCCGGCTACCAGTCGGCCTTCGCCGACACGGAGACGACGGCCGAGGCGAGTGCCTCGGCGTCCGCCACGTCCGCCACGTCCACCTCGACGAGCAGCAGCTGCATGACGCTGATGACGAGCGTCACGGAAGGGCCCTACTACCTCGACGGCGCCTTGGTGCGCAAGGACATCACCGAGGGCAAGAGCGGCGTTCCGCTGACCCTGCGGCTCACCGTCGTCGACGCCACCGACGGCTGCACGCCGGTCGCCGGCGCCGCCGTCGAGATCTGGCACTGCGACGCCTGGGGCTACTACTCCGGCTACACGACCGCCAACCCCGGCGGTTCGGCACCGGCCGAGAGCGAGGACGGCTCCGCCGCCGACGACAACACCTACCTGCGCGGCTACCAGATCGCCAACGCCAACGGGGTCGTCAAGTTCGAGACGATCTTCCCCGGCTGGTACACGCCGCGCACCTGCCACATCCACCTCAAGGTGCACACGGGCGGCCAGAAGGAGGACGGCACCTACGAGGGCGGCAAGGTCAACTACACCGGGCAGCTGTTCTTCCCCGACGACGCCGCCCAGGAGATCTTCACGCTGGAGCCCTACTCCCAGCACTCCGGCAGCTACACCACCCTCGACAGCGACATGGTCTACGACGGCGGCGGCACCGCCAGCGGCCTGCTGACGCTGAAGGCCGTGCACAAGGCGGACCCGTCCAAGGGCTACAAGGGCTCCATCACCCTGGGCGTCGACCCCGACGCGGAGAACACCGGCGCGGGCGGCGGCGGAGGCGGCGGCACGCCCCCGAGCGGCGATGCCCCCACGGGCGCCCCGCCGAGCGACGCCCCGTCGGCCTCCGCGTCCTCCTGAGGCCGGCCCATGACAAGCCGTGAGGACGATGCGCTCGCGCAGGCCGCGGTGGCCGCGCTGACCGGTCAGCTGGCCCTGGCCCCCAAGCCGGGCCTGCCCGACCCCCGTGATCTGGCCGCCCGCGTCACCCGCAAGGACCACTGCGGGCTGCGCTGGTCGGCCAAGGCACTCGCACCCGGCCTCGCGGCGATGGCCGCGGCGGCCCGCCGCACCGGCGAACCCACGCCCCGGCTCCGGGCGGAGCTGGGCGCGATCGGGAGATGCACCGAGCACTCGGTGGGCCTCGCCGGCGGCGGGCACCGGGGCGCGCTGTGGACGCTCGGCCTGCTGGTCGCGGCGGCCGCGCTCGACCCCCGCGCACGGGGCGTCGAGGTCGCCGCGACCGCCAAGCGGATCGCCGCACACCCCGACCGGGCCGCCCCCCGGCGGCCCTCCCGGGGCGCGACGGTCTCGGCGAAGTACGGCGCGGCCGGCGCCCGCGGCGAGGCACGCGCCGGGTTCCCGCACGTACGGCGGGCCCTGGACGCGCTCGCCGCGGCCCGCAAGGCCGGTGCGGACGAGCC
This sequence comes from Streptomyces sp. NPDC001858, assembly GCF_053594615.1. Taxonomy (NCBI): domain Bacteria; kingdom Bacillati; phylum Actinomycetota; class Actinomycetes; order Kitasatosporales; family Streptomycetaceae; genus Streptomyces; species Streptomyces sp. NPDC001858. The sequence continues at coordinate 32,660 of NZ_JBSFEV010000025.1, read as the reverse complement.
CGCGGCCCGGCTCGACGCCCTGCTCACCGTGATGTCCACCCTCCAGGACACCGAACTCCTGCACACCGCGGGCCCGCTGGGCCTGCGCCATGTGCAGTCCGGCGCGCGCGGAGTCCTGGAAGCGGGCGGCACGACGACCCCGGCCGGCCGCCGGGCCCTCGCCGAGCTCGACACCGACCTCCACGCACGCGCGTGGAGCCCCCGGGGCAGCGCCGGCCTCCTGGCCGGAGCCCTGTTCGTGGACGCCCTCCCGGTCACCGCGCTCGTCCGCGCCGCCTGAGGCCGCACGCCTCAGCCCCGCACCCGAAGGGCGCGGGGCTGAAGGCATGGCGCACGCGGCGGCGGATCAGCTCGCGGCCCCCTGGGGACCCTTGAGCGCCGCCATCCACGCCTCGACCTCGTCGGAGCGGCGCGGCAGCCCGTCCGACAGGTTCCGGTTGCCGTCCTCGGTGACGAGGATGTCGTCCTCGATGCGGACGCCGATCCCCCGGTACTCCTCGGGCACGGTCAGATCGTCGGCCTGGAAGTACAGCCCGGGCTCGACGGTCAGCACCATGCCCGGCTCCAGCGTGCCGTCGACGTACGACTCCACGCGCGCGGCGGCGCAGTCGTGGACGTCCATGCCGAGCATGTGACCGGTGCCGTGCAGCGTCCAGCGGCGCTGCAGACCGAGCTCCAGGACCCGCTCCACCGGGCCCTCGACCAGGCCCCACTCGACGAGCCGCTCGGCCAGCACGCGCTGGGCGGCGTCGTGGAAGTCGCGGTACTTGCCGCCCGGCCGGACCGCCTCGATACCGGCCTCCTGGGCGTCGTACACGGCGTCGTAGATCTTCTTCTGGATCTCGCTGAAGCGGCCGCCGACCGGCAGCGTGCGCGTGACGTCGGCGGTGTAGTACGTGTGCGTCTCGACGCCCGCGTCCAGCAGCAGCAGGTCGCCGGAGCGGACCGGGCCGTCGTTGCGCACCCAGTGCAGGGTGCAGGCGTGCGGGCCGGCGGCGGCGATGGTGCCGTAGCCGACGTCGTTGCCCTCCACGCGCGCGCGGAGGAAGAACGTGCCCTCGATGTAGCGCTCGCTGGTGGCCTCCGCCCGGTCGAGGACCTTCACGACGTCCTCGAAGCCGCGCACGGTCGAGTCGACGGCCTTCTGCAGCTCGCCGATCTCGAAGCCGTCCTTGACCAGACGGGCCTCGGAGAGGAAGACGCGCAGCTCCTCGTCGCGTTCGCCGGTGACCTTGTCCCTCAGGGCGGCCTCGATGCCCGCGTCGTGGCCGCGCACGACCCGCACCGGGCCGGTGGCCTCGCCCAGCTTGTCGGCCAGCTCGCGCACGTCGGAGGCGGGGATGCCGTACACCTGCGCGGCCTCGCTCAGCGAGTGGCGGCGGCCGACCCACAGCTCGCCCTGGCCGGACAGCCAGAACTCGCCGTTCTCGCGGTCGGAGCGCGGCAGCAGGTAGATGGCGGCCTTGTGGCCGCCGGCGACCGGCTCCAGGACGAGGACGCCGTCCTCCGTCTGGTTGCCGGTGAGGTACGCGTACTCGACGGAGGCGCGGAAGGCGTACTCCGTGTCGTTCGAGCGGGTCTTCAGGTTGCCCGCGGGGATCACCAGGCGCTCGCCCGGGAAGCGCGCGGAGAGCGCGGCGCGGCGGGCGGCGGTCTCGGCGGCCTGGGCGATCGGCTGCAGGTCGTGCAGCTCCGTGTCGGCCCAGCCGGACTTCATGTTCTCGGCCAGCTCGTCGGACACGCCCGGGTAGAGGCTGTTCTTCCGCTGCTTGATGGGCGCTTCCGGCTCTTCCGACTCCTCCGGGCCCGCTGCGGTGGCAACAGGGTCGGATACGGCCGGGGTGGGCTCGTCGGCCACGGTCATCCTCCTCGATACGGCACTGGACCCCCTCCATCGTACGGTCGTACGTAAGGGGGTCCAGGGCCGACGGAGCTGTCGCGTTCGGCAGCCGGCCGCTCACTCGAAGCGGGCCGCCAGCAGCACCACGTCCTCGTCGCTGTCCTGCTCGTCCAGGCCGTCCGGCAGGACCGTGCGCAGCACATGGTCGGCGATCGCGCCGGGGTCGCCCCGCAGCGCCTTGGGCACCCCGGCCGCGGCGGCGTGCAGCCGGGCGAAGGCGCGGTCGACGGGGTCGCCGGTGCGGTGCAGCAGACCGTCGGTGTAGAGCAGAACCGTCTCGCCGGACTCGGCCTCCAGTTCCACGCTCGGCGCCTCCCAGCAGGCCAGCATGCCCAGCGGCGCGGAGACGGACGTCTCGGCGAACTCCGTGCGCCGCTCGCCGACCAGCAGCGGCGGGCAGTGCCCGGCGCCGGCCAGCGTGATCTTGCGCAGGGCGGGTTCGCAGTAGGCGAACAGCGCGGTGGCGGACCGGGCGGGCTCGGTCAGCCGCAGCAGCAGCTCCAGGTCGGACAGGACGGCGACGGGATCCTCGCCCTCCATCACCGCGTACGCCCGCAGGGAGGCGCGCAGCCGGCCCATCGCGGCGACGGCGCTCGGCCCGGACCCGGTGACGGACCCGACGGCGAGGCCCAGCGCGGCGTCCGGCAGCGGCAGCGCGTCGTACCAGTCGCCACCCCCGCGCGGGCCGGTGCGGTGCCGGGCGGCGAGCTGGACGCCGGGCACGCGCGGCAGCCGGGACGGCAGCAGCTCCTCGGTCATCGTCTTCATGCACACGCGTGTGCGCTCCAGTTCCACCAGCCGCGCCAGGTGCTCGGCGGCGTACCGGACGTAGAGGCCGACCAGGTGGCGCTGGCGCTCGCCGGGCTCGGCGGGCTCGTCGTAGAGCCATACGGCCGCGCCCAGCCGGCTCCCTGCCGCGCCGCCCGACGCGCCCTCCGCCTCCAGCGGCAGCGCGTAACTGGCGGCGTAGCCGAGCCGGGCGGCCACCTCGCGGTGGCGGGGGTCCAGGCCGTCGCCGGCGAACAGGTCGGGCTCGGCGATCTCCCCCTCGCCGCCGGGCAGCCCGTCGAGGATCCGGCCGTAGGACAGGGCGCTGCGCGGCACGGTCTCGATATGGCCGAGATCGGCGCGGCCGAGGCCCAGTCCGATCGTGGTGTCGGGCCCGAGACGGTCGGCGGGTTCGAGGACGACGAGACCGCGCCGGGCGCCCACGAGGGCGGCTCCGGCGTGCAGCAGTTCCTGGAGGGCTTCGGGCAGTGCGTCCGTGCGGGCCAGGCGTTCGGTGAGTTCGTGGAGGGTTGTGAGATCCGACACCCAGCCGGCGAGCCGGTCCGTCAGCAGGGCGCCCGGGCCGCAGGAGCCGGGGGAGGCCGCGGGGACGGTCGGGGCGTCCGGGGAGGCGGGCGCGGGCGGGACAGTGTGTGCGGGCGAGGGAACCGTTGAATCGATTCCAGCCACTTTCGGAGGGTGAGGGGCGTTCATGGCGTCCGGCTCTCGGACCGGAGCGTATTGCTCAAAAGCATCGCAAACCCCCATGTCATTCTGCGCCGCTAGCGGTGTCTCCACATGTACACGCACTCGTGAGGGGATGTCCAGCATTGTCCTGCTGGGATTGCTGGTGTCCGTGGGGTCTTCGGGGGAATCGCGCACGCTTCTGACGGCTCCCTTGCGGAATCGTGAAGTTGGCTTAAAACTGCCTCGGGTAAGGGGTGATTGCGGTCGACTGGGTTTGCTCCACGGAGCGTCACAGCGGTCGTGATGGGTACGTACTCGGTAAGGGCCAGGGATCGTCGGGAGCTCGCAGGGAGCCTTCCGGAACCTGGTGACCGGCCCGGGCGTCATAGCCATCGACGACCGTGCCCCATCCTCCCGTGGCGGAGGCGAAGAGAAATACGTGCGACGTTAAACGCCAGACTTCGCCACCCCACGCCACGCCCAGGCATCAGACGGACGCAAGTCGGACGGAGTGGCCGCGCAAGCAGCCACCGCTCGACCCTGAGGGGTTCCCCTTGTCCAGGACAGGGGTGTGATGCGCCAACAGGTACGCACAGTGAAGTGATCGACACATGGTGTGATGTGACCCACGGTGTTGCCAGCGGTGCAACGGAAAGGAACGAGCGCTCATGCGCGAGATCCTCGGAAAGCGACGCAGGCTCCTGTCCCAGCGCAGCGACGGGGGGCCTGAGTTGATCGACTCGGCCCTCACCTTCGCGACGGAATGGCAGTGGCCCGTCCTCCCGGGGGCGACGGCGGATCAGCGGAGTGCCTCCCGCTGCACCTGCCCCGACCCCGAGTGCACGGTCCCCGGTGCTCACCCCTTCGACCCCGGCCTCCTCGCGGCCAGCACCGATGCGCGCATGGTGCGCTGGTGGTGGACAAACCGGCCGGCCGCACCGATCGTCCTGGCCACCGGGGGCACGGCTCCCTGCGCGGTCAGCCTCCCCGCCCTCGCGGCGTCGCGCGCGCTCGTGGCGCTCGACCGGCAGGGCATGCGGCTCGGCCCGGTGGCCGCCTCGCCGACCCGCTGGTTCATCCTGGTCCGGCCGTACACGATGGAGCAGTTGGGTGAACTGCTCTACGCCAAGGACTTCGTGCCCGGCTCCCTGCGCTTCCACGGCGAGGGCGGCTACATCGCCCTGCCCCCGTCCGAGACGGGCAGCGGCGACATCAGGTGGGAGCGCGCGCCCCTGCCCGGCTCGGCCTCACCCTGGGTGCCCGACGTCGAGGCCGTGGTGGACGCCGTGGTGGACGCCCTCACTCGTACGGGTGTGAGCGCCCCCGAGTTGTAGGGGTGTCGGGCGTGCGGCGGACGGCACGCCCGGGTTCGCCCTCTATCTTCCGCTACATGAACCTTCGTCTCCTCGCCCTCGGGGGCGCCGTGGCATGCGCGATCGCACTGCCTTTGGCCATGGCGTCCGCGGGGCCGGTAGGCGACGAAGGGCGCGCGACCGGCACGTATGCCTCCGGTACGCACGCGGCCGAGGCGGCTGACGCGGCTGATGCGGCCGACAGGCGGGCCGCCGGGCGGACCGGGCAGAGCGGGCGGACGGGGCAGGCCGGGCCCACGGATCCCAAGGCGCCGCCCGCCGGGCCTTCGCGGTCCCCGCTGACGCTCGGGCTGGGGCTGGCCACCGCCGCCCGCTGCGGCCCCGAACTCACCTCCCCCGACGGTGTGGAGGCGCAGACCTGCGTGCTGTCCCAGGGCGAGGACACCTGGGCGCGCACCTACTACCGCAATGCCACCGGACGCGCACTGGACGCGTTTCTGAGCCTCATGGGGCCCGCGGGCCGCACGATGCAGACGCACTGCGCCGTGGGCGCCGAGGACGAGCCGGAATCCTGCGAGACGCCCCATGAGCGGACCCGGGGGGAGCTGGCGGCGTACACGGCGGTCGCGGAGTTCGCCCCGGCCGCCGAGGACGGACCGCTGCTGCTGCGCTCCGGGAGCAACTCCCGGTCGGCCGACTCCCTGCCGACCAACTCACTGCCGGCCAACTCCCTGGAGCACACGGGGAGTTGATGTGCGCCGACGCCCTGTGAACGGAGTCGGGCGCGGAGCGGGGCAGGATCCGGGCCGGATTCGTGCCCGGATCCAGGCCGGATCCGGGCACAGAAAAACCCGGTTGCTGGCGACGGGGGATGCACCAGCAACCGGGCTCCTCGAACGGTAACAAGAGATCGGCGCTACGCAAATTCGATCTCTTGTTTTCATCGGCTTTCCGGACACCGGCGAATCGGCGCTTCCGGCGTCGACTCGCCGTGTCCGGACGGCAGTTGTGAGCAGGCTCACGTCAACCGCAGGCGCCGGGGCCGCACTGACCGGCCGGTCAGTGCGGCCGGGGTCTGCCCCGGATTCGTCCGGGGTCTGACCGTGATCCGTCCGGGAGGGTCAGCTGAGCGTCACCTGCCGGTTGGTGAGGCCGCCGCGCGCGCGGCGCTCGTCGGCCGTGAGCGGCGCGTCCGAGGCCAGGGCGGTCGCGAGGCGCTCGGCGAACTCGGCGGCCGGCTTCTCCACGTCGTCCGCGGTGAGCGCGCTGGGCAGGTCCCAGACCGGCACCGTCAGGCCGTGCGCCCGGAAGGAGCCCACCAGCCGGGTGCCCTCGCCGAGCCCGGCGCCGCCGGCCGCGTGCAGCCGCGCGAGGGCGTCCAGCAGCTGCTCCTCCGGGTGCGGCATGACCCAGCGCAGGTGGTTCTTGTCCGGCGTCTCGCACCAGTACGCGGCGTCGACGCCGGTCAGCTTCACGGTCGGGATCGCGGCGGCGTTGGCCCGCTCCAGGGAGGCGGCCACCTCCGGAGCGGCGTTCTCCGGGTCCGGCACCCAGAACTCGAAGCCGCTGTGCACAACTGGCTCGAACGCGCCTTCGGGATCGAGCAGGTCCTGCATCCGCGGACCGTCCGCCGGGGCGCGGCGGGCCTGCACCGGAGTGCCGGGGTCCGCGGCCAGGGCCCGCTGCAGGGTGTCGGCCAGATCGCGGCTGATGTCGCCGGACGGCGTGTCGTTCTGCAGGCCGAGCAGTACCGAGCCGTCGTCGCGGCGCAGCGCGGGCCAGGCCATGGGCAGCACGGTGGCGAGCGTGACCGACGGGACGCCCTCGGGCAGGCCGTCCTTCAGCGTCAGCTCGACGGTGGCGGCCGGGACCAGCTCACGCAGCGCCACCCAGTCGCATTCGCCCGCCAGGCCGTCGAACGGGCGCTGCACCAGCTCGGTCACGGCATGCGCGGCGGCCCGGCCGTGACAGGCCTTGTAGCGGCGGCCGCTGCCGCAGGGGCAGGGCTCCCGCGCGCCGACGACCGGGATGTCCGCGTCGTTGAGCTGCGGCCGCTTGGCCGTCGTCTGGGGTCGCTTCTTGGCCATCTGGGTGTCTCCCGGGTACGGCTCGTCTGGTACGGCGGGAGCCTAGCCGCTCGTACGCTCCGTCACGGGAACCTGTGGACAACCCACGGCCTGTGGCAGCGCCCTGAAGGGGCGCGGGGCGCTGACATGTGCGGCTCCGCCGCGATGGGGGTCCCCCCGCTCGAGCGCAGCCGAGAGTGGGGGAGCGATCGGCCACGACGGCGCCGCAGCGTGACGAGGGCCTGTCACGGCACATCTCGGCACATCGCGGCACATTGCGGCACGTCCAGCGGAGCGCTCAGTCCATGTCGTCGAACACGTCCGCGAAGTCGAGGCCGGGCATCGACGCCACCGCAGGGGCCGCGACCCGGGACGCGAAGTCGTCGCGTCGACAGCCGGCGTCGGGGTCGTACACGTCCGCGTGGACGACGACCCACACCGTGACCTCGCCGCGGGCGTCGTCCCGGACGCCCCAGTCGTCGGCCAGCGCCGTGATGATGTTGAGCCCGCGGCCGCCGTGCGCGGTCACGGAGGGGGTGGCCGGGGACGGGCGGGTCGGGCCGCCGCCGTCGGTCACCTCGACCACCAGCCGGCCGCCCGGTTCGACCCGCCACGCGGCCCGGACGTCCCCGTCCCCGGCCAGGGCCTCGCCCAGCGGCCTGCCGTGCTTGCAGGCATTGCTCAAGAGTTCGGAAAGGATCAGTACGGCGTCATCGATGACCGATTCCGACACCCCGCCCCTGCGCAATTGATCACGCATGCGATGTCTTGCGTTCCCCACGCCCGCAGGGCCATGGGGTACGGCCATGCTCGACGACGCGGGCACCTCCTGTGCCACCACCAACGCCACCCCCGAGACCTCCTTCGCCCCACGCCACGGTTTGGATGCCCCATTGGCCTGTACCGGAAACCGGCCAATACGGGTCCGGCGACGCATTCGGAACGACCGAACACGGACCGAACGCGCCGGAGCACTCCCTGTGATGGACCTGTCAGCGAGTGGCTGGATCTGGGCGGTGTGGCTGAGAACGGAGAATGCTGTAGTGGGGCGGGCGGGGTCAAGAGGTGTGGATGGTGTGGATGGGGCTTCTGGGACTTCTGTGAGGCTTCCGTTACTTCCTGGAGTCTTCTGCTACTTCCTAGAGTCTTCTGTTGCTTCCTCAGCGGCCCAGTCGTTGCAGCACCGCGCGCGGGCGGTTGGTGATGATGGCGTCGATGCCCAGTTCGGCGCAGAGATCGACGTCCTCCGGTTCGTTCACGGTCCACACGTGCACCTGGTGGCCGGCCCGCTTCAGGCGCTCGATGTAGGCCGGGTGGTTGCGCACGATCCGGATCGAGGGGCCGGCGATTCCGACTCCTGCCGGCAGCCGCCCGTCGCGCAACCGGGGCGAGACGAACTGCATCAGGTAGACCGTCGGCATCGTGGGCGCGGCGGCACGCACGCGATGCAGCGAGCGGGCCGAGAAGCTCATGATCCGCACCGGGGACTCGGCCGCCGAGGCCGGCGCGTCCAGCCCGAACCGCTTCAGGAGCACCAGCAGCCGCTCCTCCACCTGTCCGGCCCAGCGCGTCGGATGCTTGGTCTCGATGGCCAGCTCCACCCGGCGCCCCGCGTCGGAGACGAGCTCCAGCAGCCGCTCCAGGGTCAGGACGGACGTCTCCTCGCGGTCCTCCGGGCGGACCTCCCAGTCGGGATCCTCCTCGCGCGCGTGCCAGGCCTCGCGTGCCTCGCTCGTCTTCCAGGAACCCGTCTTCCAGGAGCCGAAGTCCAGGGCCGCGAGGTCGGCGAGTTCCAGGGCGGAGACCGCGCCGCGACCGTTGGACGTACGGTTGACGCGGCGGTCGTGCACGCAGACGAGATGGCCGTCCGCGGTCAGCCGTACATCGCACTCGAGGGCGTCCGCACCGTCCTCGATCGCCTTCTTGTACGCGGCCAGGGTGTGCTCGGGGGCCTCCTCGGAAGCCCCTCGGTGAGCGACGACTTGAATGTGGTGCTGCCGTGCTTGGGTCACCGCGTCATGGTGCCACCGGGGTGCGGTCGTCTGAGAACCCTCTGAGATGTTTCGAGGATGCGCACTTATTGTGCGTAATGAGCCATATAAAGGATGGTCACGGACCCACAGCCACCGCTTATGGTGCTCTGACGGCCCGTGGGAAAAGCTGAGACATGCAAAAGCACATGCACAGCTTCAGCGCGCCGGGTCGAGGACAGAGCGTGCGAGGACAGAGCGTGCGACGAAGCGCGACGAGCGCGGACGAGCGCGAGCTTTGTGCGACCTAGTGCGACCGACGACAGCCGTGGATCGAGGAGAAGAGCTGTGAGCACCGAGAACGAGGGCACCAGCGAGGGCACCCAGGTTCCCCCGGCCCCGTCCGCACCCCCCGTGCCGGTGGATTCTCCCTCGGCCTCCCCGCAGTCGGCCGCGCCGGACTCCGGCGCGCCCACGACCCCGCTGCCGGTGACTCCCGAGCAGGCGCCGGAAGCCGCGCCCGCGCCCGTGGCAGGCGCGCCGGAGGGCGGCTGGCCGCCGCCCACCGTGCCTCCGACGGCGCCGGCCCCGGTCGACGGCGACTGGCCGCCGCCGACCGCTCCGCAGGCCCCCGCGGCCCCGCAGACGTCCACGGCCCCGCCGGCCTCCCCGGTCGCCTCCGGGGACGACTGGCAGAGCCCGGCCCCGGCCACGCCGCTGTACGCCGAAGCCGGCGTGGGCGTCGGCGCGGCCACGCACGCGTACGGCGAGGCCGCCCCCGGAGACGGGGGCATCGCCGGGGCGGGCGGCGCGGGTGGCGCGGGCGGTGTCGGCGGGCCCGTCTGGGGCGCCGCGTACCAGCAGCCCGCGCCCAAGCCCTCCCGTGGCCGCGGCGGCCTCGTGGCGGCCGTCCTGGTGGCCGCGCTGGTCGCGGGCGGCCTGGGCGGCGGCCTCGGCTACACACTGGCCAAGAACGACGACGACAGCGCCTCCACCACCGTCTCCGCCTCCACCAACGGCGGCGACGTCAAGCGCGACCCGGGCACGGTCGCCGGGGTCGCGGCCGGCGCCCTGCCCAGCACGGTCACCATCGAGGCCGAGTCCAGCAGCGGCGAGGGCGGCACCGGCACGGGCTTCGTCTTCGACACCCAGGGGCACATCGTCACCAACAACCACGTCGTCGCGGACGCGGTCGACGGCGGCAAGGTGACGGCAACCTTCCCGGACGGCAAGAAGTACGACGCCGAGGTCGTCGGGCACGCCCAGGGCTACGACGTCGCCGTCATCAAGCTGAAGAACGCCCCCGCGGATCTGAAGCCGCTCGCCCTCGGCGACTCCGACAAGGTGGCGGTCGGCGACTCGACGATCGCGATCGGCGCGCCCTTCGGTCTGTCCAACACGGTCACGACCGGCATCATCAGCGCGAAGAACCGCCCGGTCGCCTCCTCGGACGGCACCGGCAGCTCCTCCTCCTACATGAGCGCCCTGCAGACCGACGCCTCGATCAACCCGGGCAACTCCGGCGGCCCCCTGCTGGACGCCTCCGGCAACGTCATCGGCATCAACTCCGCGATCCAGTCCACCGGCAGCGGCGGCCTGGGCGGCACCACCCAGTCCGGCTCGATCGGCCTCGGCTTCGCCATCCCGATCAACCAGGCCAAGTACGTCGCCCAGCAGCTGATCAAGACGGGCGAGCCGGTGTACGCGAAGATCGGCGCGTCGGTCTCCCTGGAGGACTCCACGGGCGGCGCGAAGATCACCGACACGGGCGCGGGCGGCGCCTCCGCGGTCGAGTCGGGCGGCCCGGCGGACCAGGCCGGCCTCAAGCCCGGCGACGTCATCACCAAGCTCGACAGCATGGTGATCGACAGCGGCCCGACCCTCATCGGCGAGATCTGGACCCACCAGCCCGGCGACAAGGTCAAGATCACCTACGAGCGCGACGGCAAGTCCAACACCGTCGAACTCACCCTGGGCTCCCGCAAGGGCGACAGCTGACGCCCACACGCGCGTAGCGACTCGTCACGCTCGCCCCGCGCCGCCGATCACGGACGGTGCGGGCTGCGTGCCGCGCTCTCGTCGCGCCGCCGCCCGCACGGCCTGCCGACGGCCCCCATGTGGACCACGGCCCCGTGAAACGCCCGCGGCCGGTACTCTGTACCCGCTCCGCCCCTGGTGGGCCGGGGCACAGGTGGGTTGCCCGAGCGGCCTAAGGGAACGGTCTTGAAAACCGTCGTGGCAGCGATGTCACCGTGGGTTCAAATCCCACACCCACCGCGTGGTGAGCAGTAGGGACGGCCTCTGACCAGGTGAATCGGTCGGGGCCGTTCTTTTGTGCACGCTGCCCATGCCGTCGGCCGGAGGAAGTCTCGCCGGCCGCTAATGGATTGTCTCTGCTGGATTGTTGACCGACGACGCGTGCGGCGTTGTTGGTCCGCCCACTGCATCCAGGACCGCCTGACCCTGTTGGTCGACGAGTCTGGTGAAAATCTGCTGCGCGTAGCCGAAAATGATGGCCCAACCGATGATCTGGGCCGATGAGTCCAGGGACGATAGACCCGGGACGAATGCTCCTCGCATCAGCAGGATGCCGAGCACGGCAGTCAGCGCGCCAGTGGGCAATTTCAGAAGTGCAAGGGCTACCGGAACGTTGTAGGGGGTTGAAGTCCCCCTGATCCGGCGGAGCGTTGCGGCTGCGGCGACCGCAGCCGCACCCATTCCGACGAGTTCAACGACCAAGTAGTCCCGCGACATGGCAACTTTGCCATAGAGGGTATCCAGGTTGATGGGCGGCAGACTGGCATGATGCGGCTCATCTCCAGTGGGGCAAACAATACCGACATCGTCCATGGGCCCAAAGCATAGAGGTACTACAGCAGGAAATGCGGCGGCGAGTGCGGCGACCGTAATAGCTGTAAGCGTCAGTACGACGAAGACTCCGTACACGATGACGACAAAGCTGCGTACGCGAAGCGTCTCGCGCAGAAGTGCTTGACGAGCGACTCCCACCGCGTCGATGATCAGCTCGCGTTGCGTGACGCTGAGTCTCTCCCCTCCCATCGCAACAGACTGCTCGATCTCTTCGACCTGGACCCTTCGCAGGTCGGTGATGCAAAGGTGTTCACGGACAATGGATACCAGTCCGGGCAGCAATGCCAGCATTACTTCCATCGGCGCCAATCGGAGCATAAGGGAATGAGCCGAATCCAGGTGCGCCTGCGCGACGGCCATGTTCGTTCCGGGAACGTCCCGATTGCGGTTTCCGTTATTGTTTCTGTGGTTGAGGGCCTTGTCCGCCTTGTCCAACTCCTTGATTGCCGTGCTTCTGATTCGCTCCTGAGCTTCCGAATCGCCTTCCGGGTCTCGACTGGTCGTCACAATTACCCGCATCTCGGCGACACGTGAGCGGAGTTCCTCTTCGAGTTGCCAGGAACTCCTCCCGTACCTAGTTGCAAATCTGCGGAATTTGAAGAGGTGGCGACTTGGCATGCACTTGACTGTAGTGACCCATGACGGGGCATGCAGCAATGCTGCCCGGGAATTACCCCTTTGGAGCAATTGATATGCCAACGGTGCGAGGGTCGGGCAGAGCTGTGGTTTTCGGGTGGTTCTGGGGATGACTGTTTCTTGACCGGTCCTGCGGTCGATCATGACCGTTTGTTAGGCGTGCCTTGAACGGCTGTGCTGTGTCTTTGACGGGGGCTCTCCGGGGCTCGCTCCGCGGCCCTGGAGGCCGTCTCGTCGCATCCTGATCGATCGTGAAGGACAAGCGTGTCTCGTTCATCTCGCGCCGCCGTGGCGGCCCGCGTCATAGGAACTCTCGCGGCCTCGGCCGCACTTGCCGTCGGCGCCGCCGACACCGCGCTCGCGTGCACCATCGGCGACTTCTCTGCCGCCGCCGTCTGTGACGCCGGCGGCAACGGTGTCATCCGGGTCACCGACAAGGACGCCTCCGGCACTCCGGCCACCGTCTCGCTGTACCTGCAGTTGGACCAGCCGATCAACAACCAGCGGCTCGTCGACACCAAGACCATCGCGCACCCGACCGCTCAGGGCGTCACCGTCGATCTCAATCCCCTCACGTGGCATGCCGGGGCGACGTTCCGGGTTCACGTGAAGGCGGGCGACCTCGTCGACGACGACATCCAGCCGTTGGTCGTCGTGCAGGACGCGAACTGCTCGTCCGCAAGTACTTCCGCCAGTACTTCCGGCAGTCCTTCCGCCAGTACTTCCGCCAGTACTTCCGGCAGTCCCTCCGACGGTCCCTCCGCCTCTGCTTCGGCTTTCGCCTCGGTGTCCGTATCGGCTTCTGCCAGTGGCTCGCCGTCCGGTCAGGCTTCGGCTCCGTCGGCGCAGGCATCCGCCCCCGGCAGCGTTCCGTCGGCCCTTGGCGGGAGTGGCCGCCTCGCCGAGACCGGGGCCGGCAGCGGTACCTCCGTCATCGCCGGTGTCGCCGGGGCGCTCGTCGTCGTCGGCGGTGGCATCGTCCTTGCGTTGCGTCGTCGGACGGGGCGGCGAATCGCGCGCTGACGTGCGCTCGTAGCTGCCTCAGTGCCCTCAGTGCCCTCAGTGCCCGTCCGGGCGGTGTGTGGTCATGCGGGCCGCCGAGGCGATCGTCGCCCTCGCCTCCCTGGCCGTCAGGCCCGTGCGTACGGCCGCCGAGACCAGGTCCTCGGTCAGTTCCGGGCCGATGCCGTCCTCGTAGGCCCGGCAAGCCGCCCAGAACAGGCGGGTGTTGCGTTGGCCCTCGTGGGCGGCCAGGACGAACTGGACCAGGCCTCGGCCGTGCGCACCGCCCGCCGTCGAGGCCTGGCCCTGGCCGGCCTGGGGCGGGCGCGGGGGCGGGAGCAGCAGGCGCAGGAGGGAGCGGGGGCAGGGGGCCGGGGTGAGGTGGGCCGTGCCGGGGGCGGTCGCGTAGACGCCGTGGGCGGTGCGGGAGCCGGGCCCGACCAGGTAGCCGCCGGCGCCCCGGATGTCGATCCCGGGGGCGAGACGGCCCGCCGAGTTGGGGACGACGACGTCCGGCGGGCCGGTGAGCCAGAGGTGCCGGCCGCCGGACGGGGTGCGGACGACGATCGTCGGCGGGATCGTGAAGAGGTGGCGCAGGGCCAGTTCGCGCAGGGCGGAGGCGGAATCCGTGTCCGACTTCGTGTCCAGGTCGACGCCGATGAGGTGGTGCGGGGGCAGGCCGCAGGCGATGCCGTAGCCGGTGGCCCAGGGCGCGGCGGCGAACAGGGCGCGGATGCGGGCCGGGTCGGTGGTCGCGTCGTACACACCGTGGCCGGGGCGGCCGCACTCGCCCCGGCAGGGCGGGCCCGAGGCGGGTTCCGGGGCGTCGCGGTGCGGGGAGCGCAGGGCCGGGAGCTTCGTTCGGGACAGGGGGATGACGGCCAGGCCGCGTTCGGCGGCCGACAGGGCGTGGGCGAGGGCCAGCGTGGTGGCCTGCCGGGGGTACCGGTCGGTGGTGGCCATGGATTCATTATCGTACGAGTGTTCGAGGAAAGAAAGAGGGTGCGGTGCGACGCGCCCGGGGGCGGTCGGTCGATCCGGGAAATGCCCGGCGAGTGCCGTAACGCTTCACCCCTTGTGGGGCCTGAGGGGCGGGTGTCCGACTTGCCAGGGGTTGTGTGGGCACGGGCAGGAAAAGTGGCGCTAGGGGTTTATCGACTTGTCATCACGCTTGAGTGCTAATCACGGCTTGAGGGGTGGTTCGCAGGGATTCGGTGGGCAACTCTGATCATGCGACGTCGTCACAGAGCGCCGGGACGGTCGGCCAACTGTCCTGGTGGAAGCCGTACTTCACGTACTTCACGTACTTCGGGTTCTCACGAACTTCCTTTCTGGAGGAACAACATGGCAAGCATCCGTACCGCCCGCGTCATCGCCGCCGTCGCCGCCCTTCCGCTGGCCGCCGCCCTCTTCAGCGGCGTCGCGGTGGCGGACAACGGCGGATTCGCGGACGACGGATCGAATGCCGGCGTCGCGAGCATCGTCGGCAGCGGTGTCGGGGACGACAACAACGGCAACTCCGCCACGACGCAACAGAACGCCGTCGGCTCGGGCGCCTCGAACCAGAGCAACACCGCGCAGGTCAACGGCTCGGCGTTCACCGCGATCAACCAGGGCAACAGCAACGTGGCGGTCTCCTTCGCCCCGCTGTGGTGGTGATCTGAGGGGGCCGGCGCTCGGGGCCGGCTCCCTCCGGGAGTGCCGTACTGGGTGTGCTTCGTGGGGTGGCAACGCGTCTGCGCGGCGGTGGCTTCGGCTCCGCCGCGCAGGCGTTTTCGCGTTCTGCGGCGACCTGGACAGCCGACCTTGACAGCCGACCTTGACAGGCAGTCGTATCTGACGGACAGTCAGAAACTGTCCCCCGTCCTCACCACCTGTCCCCTGTCCCCCCGTCTCCCGTACCGGTCCTGGAAGGAGTGCTGTCGTGGACGACGACGATCTCCACCCGCTGCTCAAGGCCTACGAGGGGCTGCCCGCCGCGGTCGCCGGCACCGGCCGGGACCCCGTCAACGCACCGATGATCCGGCACTGGTGCGAGGCGATGGGCGACCTCAACCCCGCCTACACCGGCCCCGACGCGATCGCCCCGCCCACCATGCTCCAGGCGTGGATCATGGGCGGCCTGAGCGGTCACGAAGGGCGCGCGCAGGCCTACGAGGAACTGCTCCGCCTGCTCGACGAGGCGGGCTGCACCTCGGTCGTCGCCACCGACTGCGAGCAGGAGTACGTCCGCCCGCTGCGGCTCGGGGACGAGGTCGCCTTCGACACGGTCATCGAGTCGGTCTCGCCGCGCAAGACGACCAAGCTGGGCACCGGGTACTTCGTCACGACCCGGACGGACGTACGCGTCGGCGACGGCCTCGTCGGCACGCACCGCTTCCGCATCCTCAAGTACGCCCCTGCCGCGTCCGCCCCCGCCGCCTCCGCGCCCACCCGTCAGCGCGATCGCGACCGTTCGCGGCCGTCCGAGGAGCCTCCCGCCCTCCGTCCCCGGCCCGTCGTCAATCGCGACAACGCCGGTTTCTGGGAGGGCGTGCGCGACCACCGGCTGCTGCTCCAGCGTTGCGCCGCCTGCGCCGTCCTCCGCTTTCCGTGGCTGCCCGGCTGCCAGTCCTGCGGGTCCCCGGAGTGGGACACCGTCGAGGCGTGCGGCGAGGGGACCGTGTTCTCGTACGTCGTCATGCACCATCCGCCGTTCCCGGCGTTCGATCCGCCGTACGCGATCGGGCTGGTGGAGCTGGCCGAGGGGGTGCGGATGGTCAGCAACGTGGTCGGGACGCCGTACGACAAGGTGCGGATCGGGATGCCGGTGCGGCTCGAATTCCGCGAGTACGACGACGAGTTGACGCTGCCCGTGTTCCGAGCGGTGTCCCAGGGGGTGAGCGGGTGAACGCCGGTGATGTGCTGCCGCCGCTGGAGATCGAGGTCACCCGCACGCTCATCGTCGCCGGGGCTCTCGCCTCGCGCGACTTCCAGGACGTCCACCACGATCCCGAGGCGGCCCGGCAGAAGGGCTCGCCCGACATCTTCATGAACATCCTCACCACCAACGGGCTGGTCGGCCGCTACATCACCGACTGCTTCGGCCCGCAGGTGGAGTTCCGCAAGGTCGCCATCCGGCTGGGGGCGCCCAACTACCCCGGGGACAGCCTGGTGTTGAGGGGGACGGTGGAGGAAGTCCTGGACCGGGACACGTTCGTGGTGCGCATCACCGGCGACAACGGCATCGGCCGGCATGTCAGCGGCACGGTGACGTTCACCGTGCCGGGGTGGGGCGCGAAGGGCGAACGGCGCGGCATCGGCACGGTGACCGTCACGGTCCAGGACGGAGGCCCGGCGTGAGCGTACGCACGCGTGACGACCTCGGCGGGCGCGCCGCGATCGTCGGCATCGGCGCCACCGAGTTCTCCAAGGACTCGGGGCGCAGCGAACTGCGGCTGGCGGCGGAAGCGGTGCGGGCGGCCCTCGCCGACGCGGGGCTGACGCCCGCCGACGTGGACGGCCTGGTGACGTTCACGATGGACACCAGCCCCGAGATCACCGTGGCCCAGGCCTGCGGAATGGGCGAGTTGTCCTTCTTCTCTCGGGTCCACTACGGAGGCGGGGCGGCCTGCGCGACCGTCCAGCAGGCGGCGCTCGCGATCGCGACCGGCGTGGCCGAGGTCGTCGTCTGCTATCGCGCCTTCAACGAGAGGTCGGGGCGTCGGTTCGGCTCGGGCGTGCGGCATCGCGAGCCCTCGGCGGAGGGGACGGCGCTCGGCTGGACGCTGCCGTTCGGGCTGCTCACCCCCGCCTCCTGGGTGGCGATGGCGGCGCAGCGGTACCTGCACGCGTACGGGCTGACCGCGCAGGACGCGTTCGGGCCGGTCGCCGTCACCGCCCGGCGGCACGCGGCGGGCAACCCGGCCGCCTACTTCCACGGCCGGCCGATCACCCTCGCCGACCACGCGGCCTCCCGCTGGATCGTCGAGCCGCTGCGGCTGCTCGACTGCTGCCAGGAGACGGACGGCGGCCAGGCCCTGGTCGTCACCTCGGTGGAGCGGGCCCGCGATCTGCCGCAGCCGCTCGCCGTGATCGCGGCGGCCGCCCAGGGCGCCGGCCGGGCCCAGGAGCAGATGACCAGCTTCTACCGCGACGACCTGACGGGCCTGCCGGAGATGTCCGTGGTCGCCCGCCAGCTGTGGCGCGGCTCCGGGCTGGCGCCGGCCGACATCGACGTGGGGATCCTCTACGACCACTTCACGCCGTTCGTGCTGATGCAGTTGGAGGAGTTCGGCTTCTGCGCCCCCGGCGAGGCGGCGGCCTTCGTGGCGGAGGACCGGCTGCCGCTCAACACACACGGCGGCCAGCTCGGGGAGGCCTATCTGCACGGTATGAACGGCATCGCCGAAGCCGTACGGCAGCTGCGCGGCACGTCCGTGAACCAGCTGCCGGGGGCCGCCCGCACCCTGGTGACGGCGGGCACCGGGGTGCCGACCTCGGGCCTGATCCTGACCGCCGACGCATAGGGCGGGCGGGGGCGCGGGCGTGGACGGGGCCTCGGCTGCGGGCGGCGGTGTGGGCGGGGGTGCGGCCTCGGTCGTCGGGACAAGCCCCGGGAGGTGCCCTCCTAGTCCCCCGGGGGGTGCCCTCCTAGTCCTCTGGGAAGTGCCCTTCTAGTCCCCTAGGGGCTCCCTAGGAGTCGTCCCGCAGTAGTCGGCGTTTTGTCGTACACCCTCAGGAGGTGGGGCAGAGGCCACCCCTACACCCAGGGGCGGAGTCGTCTTCGAGACCTGCGGGCGATCCGGCCGAGGGGTGTCCGAAACTAGCGTGGAGTCATGACCACACTTGTGTGCACCAGCGCTTCGCACGGCAGGACGCGGCCTTCGCCGTACCCGTCCTTCGCGTCGTACGTCAGAGCCCGTCAGCCGGTGCTGCTGCGCACAGCCCGGTCGTTGACGGCGAACCCGAGCGACGCGGAGGACCTGCTCCAGACCGCGCTGACGAAGACGTACGTGGCCTGGGAGGGGATAGCGGACCATCGGGCGCTGGACGGCTATGTCCGCCGGGCGCTGGTGAACACCCGCACGTCGCAGTGGCGCAAGCGCAAGATCGACGAGTACATCTGCGACGAGCTGCCGGAGCCGGATCCGCTGCCGGACTGGAACGACCCGGCCGAGCAGCAGGCGCTGCACGACGCGATGTGGCGGGCGATCACGAAGCTGCCCGCGCGGCAGCGCGCGATGGTAGTCCTCAGGTACTACGAGGATCTCAGCGAGACCCAGACGGCCGAAGTGCTCGGCGTCTCGGTCGGCACGGTGAAGTCGGCGGTCTCCAGGGCCCTGGGCAAGCTCCGCGAGGACCCTGAACTGGTACTCGTCCGATAAGCGGACGGCGTACCGACGTGGTGTTTTGACCCGTGCTTTAACGTGACCTGATCGATCGGGCGTCTCCTAGTGACATACCGCGCGGTATGTGCGCAGAATCAGCACAACAGTTACCACCGCGTAGGCAATGTCGCCGCCCTGGGAGGACGCCGTGCTGAGCACCATGCAGGACGTACCACTGCTGATCTCGAGGATCCTCACCCACGGGGCGAAGCTCCACGGCACCTCACAGGTGACCACCTGGACGGGCGAGGGCGAGCCGCAGCGCCGCTCCTTCGCCGAGATCGGCGACCGCGCCGCCCAACTGGCGCACGCCCTGCGCGACGACCTCGGGGTGGCCGGCGACGACCGCGTGGCCACACTCATGTGGAACAACGCGGAGCACGTCGAGGCCTACTTCGCGATCCCCGCGATGGGCGCCGTGCTGCACACCCTCAACCTGCGGCTGCCTCCCGAGCAGTTGGCGTGGATCGTCAACCACGCCGCCGACAAGGCCGTCATAGTCAATGGCTCCCTGCTGCCGCTGCTCGCCCCGCTGCTCCCGCACCTCAAGACGGTCGAGCACGTGGTCGTCTCCGGCCCCGGCGACCGTTCCCTCCTCGCGGACGTCCGCCCGCAGGTCCACGAGTACGAGGACCTGATCGCCGGCAAGCCCACCGCCTACGACTGGCCCGAGCTGGACGAACGCACGGCCGCCGCCATGTGCTACACCTCCGGCACCACCGGCGACCCCAAGGGCGTGGTCTACAGCCACCGGTCGATCTACCTGCACTCCATGCAGGTCAACATGGCCCAGTCGATGGGCCTGACCGACATGGACACCTCACTCATCGTGGTCCCGCAGTTCCACGTCAACGCCTGGGGGCTGCCGCACGCCACCTTCATGACCGGCGTCAACATGCTGATGCCGGACCGCTTCCTGCAGCCCGTGCCCCTCGCCGAGATGATCGAGGCCGAGAAGCCGACCCACGCGGCCGCCGTCCCCACCATCTGGCAGGGCCTGCTCGCCGAGCTCACCGCCAAGCCCCGGGACGTCTCCACCCTCACCCAGGTCACCATCGGCGGCTCGGCCTGTCCGCCGGCCCTGATGGCGGCCTTCGACGACCTCGGCATGCGGGTCTGCCACGCCTGGGGCATGACGGAGACCTCCCCGCTCGGCACGATCGCCCGCCCGCCGGCCCACGCGGTCGGCACCGACGCGGAGTTCGGCTACCGCCTCACCCAGGGCCGCTTCCCGGCCGGCGTCGAGGCCCGCCTGAGCGGCCCCGGCGGCGAACGCCTCCCCTGGGACGGCGAGTCCGCGGGCGAGCTGGAGGTGCGCGGCGCGTGGATCGCGGGCGCCTACTACAACGGGCCGGACGCCGAACCCCTGCGCCCCGCCGACAAGTTCAGCGAGGACGGCTGGCTCAAGACGGGCGACGTCGGCACCATCTCCCCCGAAGGCTTCCTCACCCTCACCGACCGCGCCAAGGACGTCATCAAGTCCGGCGGCGAGTGGATCTCGTCGGTGGACCTGGAGAACGCGCTGATGGCCCACCCGGCCGTCGCCGAGGCCGCCGTGGTCGCCGTCCCGGACGAGAAGTGGGGCGAGCGTCCGCTGGCCACGGTCGTCCTCAAGGAGGGCACGACCGCCGACTTCGAGTCCCTGCGCGCCTTCCTCGCCGCCGAGGGCGGCATCGCCAAGTGGCAGCTCCCGGAGCGCTGGACGATCATCGAGGCCGTCCCGAAGACGAGCGTCGGCAAGTTCGACAAGAAGGTGCTGCGCAGGCGGTACGCCGAGGGCGAGCTGGACGTCACCCAGCTCTGACCGGCCACCGGTCCGGACTTCCCCCGGTTCGTACGCGTACGCCGGGCAGGTGTCTCGCGGCACCTGCCCGGCGTACGTCTGGCTGGCTGCTGGGCTGGCTGGCTGCCGGGCTGCTGGGCTGCCTAGCTGTCTGTCTGGCTGTCCCTCAGTTGGTGCCGATGCGAGCCAGCAGATCCACGATCCGGCCCTGCACCTCGGCACTGGTGGACCGCTCCGCGAGGAACAGGACCGTCTCCCCCGACGCCAGCCGCGGCAGGTCCGCCGGGTCGACGGCGGCCGTGTAGACGACCAGCGGGGTGCGGTTGAGCTGTCCGTTCGCCCGTAGCCAGTCCAGGATCCCGGACTGCCGACGGTGCACCTGCATCAGGTCCATCACCACCAGGTTCGGCCGCAGCTGCCCGGCGAGCGTGACGGCGTCCGCGTCGCTCGCCGCCCGCGCCACCTGCATCCCGCGCCGCTCCAGCGTCGAGGTCAGCGCGAGGGCGATCTCGGCGTGCTCCTCGATGAGCAGCACCCGCGGCGGATGCTGCTCGCTGTCGCGCGGCGCGAGCGCCTTCAACAGGACGGCGGGGTCGGCGCCGTACGCGGCCTCGCGCGTCGCCTGCCCGAGCCCGGCCGTGACCAGCACCGGCACCTCGGCGGCCACGGCGGCCGTACGCAGAGACTGCAGCGCGGTGCGGGTGATCGGCCCGGTCAGCGGGTCCACGAACAGCGCGGCCGGGAAGGCGGCGATCTGTGCGTCGACCTCCTCGCGCGAGTTCACGATCACCGGACGGTAGCCACGGTCGCTGAGCGCCGCCTGCGTGCTGACGTCCGGCGCCGGCCAGACCAGGAGCCGACGCGGATTGTCCAGCGGCTCCGGCGGCAGCTCGTCGTCCAGCGGCTGCGGGCGCGGCGGATCCGCCACCTCGACGGCCCCGCCCGGCCCGTCCAGCGGCTCGGGTCCCTCGGCGGCGTTCTCGTCCGGGGCCCCTATGGCGTACGACCGCCCGGCCCCCTCGGTGTTCGTGCCACCCGGCATGAGCCGCACCTGCCCGGCGAGGGAGGGCTGCGGCACGGCGGGCGCGACCGGCGGCTGAGCCGCCGGCGCCACCCCAGCGGCGGCCTGCGGCGCCTGCGCGGACGCCGCGGGCTGCGGGGCCCGCGGCACCTGCGGGACGACGGGCTGCTCGGCCGGCGGGTGCGGACGCGCCGTCTGCTCCGGGCGGGTCGCCGGATCGGGCGGGGTCCCCAGCTTGCGGCGCCGCCCGGAACCACCGGGTCCGTGCGGGGCGGGGGTGGCCGTGCCCTGCGCCTGGGCCTGCTGCGCCGGCGTCGGCTGGGCGTGTTGTGTGTGCTGGAGCTGCTGCACCTGCGCGGCCTGGCGGGTGAAGGGGACGCCCTGCCCCAGCGTCCGCACGCTGATCGCCCGCCCCTGCGTCGAGTGGGGGTCCATGGGCGCGGCGGCGGCCTCGGCGGGCAACGGCTGGGCCGCCCGCGGCGGCCCGACGACGGCCTCCGGCGGCAGCGGGGTGCCGCCACCGGGCGTCGACGCCGCCGGTACGGCGGCCTGCGGCGCCTGCGCGGCGGCGGGGGAGTTCGGGGCGGGACTCGGCACCGCCTCAGCCGGAAGCGGCTGCCCGACACCGTCCTGCGGCTGGGTCTGTGCTTGTGCTTGCGCCTGCAATTGGGGCTGGGGCTGGGGCTGAAGTTGCGGCTGGGGCTGGGGCTGGGGTTGTGCCTGTGCCGGGACGGCGGCCTGGGCCACTGCGGGAACGCCCGGCCCGGGCGCGCCGACGACCTCCGCGGCCTCCGCCGGGTGCGCGGCGGCCCGTCGACGGCGGCCCGTGGGCGCGCTGGTGGGGTGCGGCTGCGGCGGGGTGTGCTCGTCGGCCTGGTCGAGCGGGACGGCGTCGTGACGTCCGTGGTCGATCGCGGAGTCCTCGGCGGAGCCCGCGCCGGGCGCTTGGGCCTGGGCTTGGGCCTGCGCCGGAATCGGAGCTTGAGCCTGAGCCGGCACCGGAGCGGCGGTCGGCACGGGAACGGGAACGGGAGCCTGAGGGGGAACGGGAGCGGGGATGGGACCCGGGATCGGAGCCGGGACCGGGATGGGACCCGCGCCCGGCAGTGGTCCTGCGCCCGGGATGGGTCCCGCGGCCGGTACCGGTCCCGCCGCGCGGGCCTGGTCGGCCGCGCTCGTGCCGCCGGAGCCCTCCGGCACGCGGTCCGCCTCGGCGGGCGGCAGGGCGAACACCGCACGCGGCCCCGCCTCCTGCGCGGCGGCGCGCTCGTTCGCGGCGGCAAGCGCACGCCGACGGCGCCCGCTCGGCTGCCCGCTCTCCGCCTCCCCGTCCCCGTCCCCGTCTCCGTCGCCGTTCGCGACCGCGATCTCGGACGGTGCGCTCGCGAGCGCCGGGAGCGGCGCGGGCGGCAGGGCATTCTGCAGCTGCTGAGGGCCGTCCGGCTCGAGTTGCGCGCGGCGTCCGCCCGGCACCGGCACGCCCTGGGGCGGAACGGTGCCGCCGAGCCCCGTACCCGAGGCGGCGGTCCCCGCGGCGTGCTCCGCGGCGGTGACGACGGCGCCCTCGCTCACCCCAGCGTCGGCCCCGACGACGGCGACCTCGGCGGACCGCCCACGCCGCCGCCCGGAGCCCTCCGAGCCTCCCGAGCCTCCCGCGCTCTCCGGCTCGGCCACCGGCAGCTGCGACGCCTCGGCCGGCGTCTCCTCCACGGCCGCGGCCCCGGCACGCCTGCGCCGACGCCCGGTCGGCACCGCGGCTTCCACTTCGGCGCCGGGGACGTCGCCGGGGACGTCGCTCTCCAGGAAGGCGTCCACGGAGGACCGTCGGGCCCGCCGACGCCCGCCGACAGCCTCGTCCTCCGAGACCGGGCCCGGACCGGCCGCGAGGGCGGGCAGGGCGGTCGCGGCCGGAGCCGGCACGGCCCCCGCGCCACCGCCCAACGGCACCTCCAGCACATACGCGCTGCCGCTCATGCCCGGCACCTCGTGCGTCTGCAGCACACCCCCGTGCGCCCGGACGATCCCCCGCACGATCGGCTCGTGCACGGGGTCGCCGCCGGCGTACGGCCCGCGCACCTCGATGCGCACGACCTCCCCGCGCTGCGCGGCCGCGACGACGACCGTGTTGTCCATGTAACCGCCCGCCGAGACGGGCGCGTTGCCGGTGGCGTCGACGCCCGCGACGTCGGCCACGAGATGCGCGAGCGCGGTCGCGAGGAGCCGCGGGTCGACCTCCGCCTCGATGGGCGGCGCGTGCACGGCGAACTGGACCCGCCCGGGCCCGATGAGCTCCACCGCGCCGTCGACACCGGCCGCGACGACGGCGTCGAGCATCACCTTCGTCCGGACGACGGTCTCCGCGCCGGTGTCGAGCCGCTGATAGCCGAGGACGTTGTCGATGAGCGTGGTGATCCGGGAGTAGCCGGCCGACAGGTGATGGAGCACCTGGTTGGCCTCGGGCCAGAGCTGACCGGCGTCGTCGGCGGCGAGCGCGGCCAGTTCGCGGCGCAGCTCGTCCAGCGGGCCGCGCAGGGAGCCCCCGAGCAGCGTGAGCAGCTGCTCGTGCCGCCCGGCGAGCGCCTCGTACCGGTCCTTCTCCCGCTCGCCCAGCGCGGCGTAGCGCTCCTCGCCGGCCGCGAGCTCCTCCTCGTGCTGCTCCTGGAGCTCCTCGAGCGCGGTGACGTGCTGCTGGCGCAGCGCGGTGAGGTCGGAGGCGTGCTCCTCGGAGAGCTTCTCCAGCTCCTGCGTGTGCCGCTGCTCGACGGCGTCCTTCTCCTCGGCGAGGGCGTCGTAGGAGCGCCGGTCGGTGAAGGTCATGACGGCGCCGACGAGTTGGTCGCCGTCGCGCACCGGGGCGGTCGTCAGGTCGACCGAGACCTTGTCCCCGCTCTTCGACCACAGCACCTGCCCGCGCACCCGGTGCTTGCGCCCGGAGCGCAGCGTGTCGGCGAGCGGCGACTCGTCGTAGGGGAACGGCGAGCCGTCGGCGCGCGAGTGCACCACGAGGGTGTGCAGCTCCTTGCCGCCGAGATCGCTCGCCCGATAACCCAGGATCTGCGCGGCGGCCGGATTGACGAGCACGATCCGCCCGTCGGTGTCGGTGCCGACGACGCCCTCGG
The DNA here is from genome assembly GCF_053594615.1 of Streptomyces sp. NPDC001858. Lineage (NCBI taxonomy): Bacteria > Bacillati > Actinomycetota > Actinomycetes > Kitasatosporales > Streptomycetaceae > Streptomyces > Streptomyces sp. NPDC001858. Next base: position 8,155 of record NZ_JBSFEV010000025.1, on the reverse strand, counting down.
CGGCGGCCCGCAGGATCATCTCGGTCTGCCGCTGCGAACGCGCCAGCTCGGCCTCGGTGTCGACGGTGCCGGAGAGATCGCGGACGACGAGCATCAGCAGCTCGTCGGAGGCGGAGGTGTAGCCGTAGCCGTCGTAGGCCTGCTGGCCGTTCTCCAGGTTCGCGCTGGTGACCTCGACGGGGAACTCGGACCCGTCGGTCCGCCGGGCGACCATCCGCGTCGGCTTGGTCTGCCCGCGCGGGTCCATGTGATCGGGGCGCCGCATGGACCCGGGGATGAGCTTGGAGTCGAACTGCGGCAGCAGATCGAGCAGCCCCCGCCCGACCAGCGCCGTCCCCGGCGTCTCGAAGGCCTCGAGCGCGATGGTGTTCGCGTTGACGACGGTCCCGTTGGCGTTGACCAGTACCAACGCGTCGGGAAGCGCGTCGAGTATGGCTGCGAGGCGAGCAGCGCCTCGGGATGGCCTGCTGCTCACGAGTCGCTTCCTCCCTGTTACCGCACTTTGCCGACCGTTCGGGCCATCTTGCCAACCGGCCCGCAACGTGTCACGCGGGGGAGTCTACGGGCTGGGGTCCCGCCGACGGAGCCGGATGGGAGGGAGCTCGCTCGACGAAGTGACACAGAACGTCCGTCCGCGCCCGCCCCCACACACGCTGGCCTGCACCGACACCCGCCCCCACGCCCGCCCGACTCCGCGGGACCTCCGCCCGACCTTTACGGAACCGGTGCTTCCGCTATGCGCAGCGGATGAGGCGCGGACGGAAGGCCGGCTGACGGGCATGGGATGGATGCGGGCGTGGATGCGGGCGTGGATGTGCGGGTGGCTGCGAGGCCGGCTGCGGGGCAGGCTGCCTGGGTGGATCAGCGGGCGGCGGCCGGGCGCAGATCGGGCAGCAGCGGCACGAGCCGGTCCCACCGCTCGATCTCACAGCCGTTGCTGCGGTCGTACGTGGCGTCGACCGGACGTCCGGCCCAGCGTCCGGTGACATGGGCGGTGGCCGGCCCGCCGTACCGCATCGTGCAGATCCCGCCGCCCGGCACGGGCGCGAAGGCGTCCCTGCCCCACCGGGTGTTCCGGTCAACGGCGCGACAGGCGCTTCCCACGTCCGGGTGACTGCCGCGGCCCGGGTGGCAGTACACCTCGAACGTCCCGTCCGCCCGCCCGCCGGTGTGCCGCACGGTGACGGTGAGGTGATCGTCGGCGACCCGGTCCTCGTCCCGCACGGGCGGCGGGGCGAAGGGGACGCCGCCCGTCCGGACGTCGGCCGTCCCGGCGTACGCGACGGGGACGGGGCCCGCGGCGGACGGGACGACCACGGCGGCGCAGACGGCGGAGGCGGCGGAGACGGTGACGGCGAGCCGTCGAAGCGGGGTGACCTGGAACATGACCGGACTAACGCCGCGCCGCCGCCGACGTTGCGCCCGAAGAACACCTTTGCGCCCGAAGAACGCCTTTGCCCTGCGGCCCGACTCCCTAGTACCGTGGACGCCGATTGGTGACACGACGCTTGGCTGTGTCATCATCTGCACGCACCACTCGCACACACGCGAGTGGCTGTGCGGGAGGCGTCGCCTAGTCCGGTCTATGGCGCCGCACTGCTAATGCGGTTTGGGCCTTCAAGCCCATCGAGGGTTCAAATCCCTCCGCCTCCGCGCGATCACCGAAGCCCCGGTCCGACGGACCGGGGCTTCGTCGTTTCCCGCACCCCTCCGGGAGCCCCTCAGGAGCCGTTTCCGCAGGTCACAATGGGTACGGCAAACGGATTTCACATGACGGCGGCAGTCATGTAATGTTCTTCCTGTCGCCGCGAGCGGGCCAGAAGGACCGGGAGTGAAGACAGAAAAACCGAATAAATCAAGCACTCGTAGCTTAACGGATAGAGCATCTGACTACGGATCAGAAGGTTGCAGGTTCGAATCCTGCCGAGTGCACACAGGTCAAAGGCCCCGGAGAGATCCGGGGCCTTTGGCGTTTTGGCGGCGTACGGCAGCGAAGTGCAGCAGCCATGACCGGAGTGCTCGACCGGCTCGCGGTTCGGGTGGCCGGGCATGCTGCACGGCGACCGGGGGCAAGGCATTCGTGCGGTGCGGGAGGGGCGCTCATGAAGGTCAAAACCGGCAGAGCGGGACTTATTGCCTTAGTCCTGGCTGCAGTGGTGGGATGCGGGGCCAGAGCATCCGAGGGATCAGAAGATGTGACGGAGACGGAGCAGACATCAGCTTCTGCCTCTGCGGTGCAGTCACCGACCCAAGGCCGCCTCTCTTCTGAGGCGCTGCAGAGCCGGTGGTGGACGTGGGCAATGTCGGAGTCTGAAGACACAAACCCGGTCGCTGACGAGGATGGAAGCGACTGCGGGCGCAACCAGCCGCAGGATGTTTGGTTCCTGGCAGGCACCTTCGGCACTCAGGCCAAGCGCACTTGCGGCGTTCCTGACGGGGTACCTCTCGCGTTCCCCCTCGTGAACCTGATCGGTGGCCTGGCGGACTGCACAGATTTCATGAGCGCGGCCAAGGGGTCCGCGGTCCTGGACGGTGAGCAGGTCAGCTCGGAAACCATCCGAGGAGAGACGATCACTGTGCGGGGTGTCACCGACAATCCCGTCACCGGTACGGGCGGGCGCTTCAGCGCTACTGGATGCGGGCTCTGGGTCCAGTTGCCTCCACTGCAACCCGGCAAGCACACGCTGACGATTCGGGGCCAGTCCGAGGGGTTGGAGATCGGTGTGGATTACTCCCTGACGGTTGATGCCGCGTAGGAGAACGACGCACAGGAGACCCCGAGTTCGGGGTTTCCTGGTGAGCAGGTCATTGTTACGGGGTGCTCAGCCGGCGCCGCCCATGGCTTCAGACAGCCTGCCCGGTGCCGCGCGCTCCTCCTCCTCGCTCGCCTCGGCGTAGACCTCCAACGTCATCGCGATCTGCGAGAGCCAGAGGATGCGCTGAGCCACCTTCGGGTGGACCTCAGGGCGACGACCAGCGAACTGCATGTGTGACGGGTGTTGCGGAGTGGGGAGTGGGATCACCCGGAGGCCGGCGCGGCGGACCCGCTAGGCGAACATGCGGCTCAGATTCCCCGGCTCGATGGGCGTCCCGTACAGGAGCGTTCCGCAGCACGGGCTACCGACCACGCGTGAACGCAGGTGAACGGGCTTGTACTCGGCCCGGGACGGCACCACCACAGTGGGAAAGCGTGTTGGGCATCAGGCTGTGCCGCCAGCTCCGTCAAGGAGGGGGATGAGGGGGGTGGGGATCTACGGCCTGGAACATAGTCCCGAGGTGGCTCCCGGGGACCTTTATGCCCACCCCCCTTGACCGCGGACCTCGAAGGTTCTCTGACCGGTCTCACTCCACCAGACAAACTAGCAAGCGGCACTGACAACGGCCCGGGACCAGGAGGAGCGACGGTGCCTCGCTGCGGTACAGCAACGAAGTACAGCAACCCCAGCAACCGTCAGCGATCGACATCGGCCCGCACGATCCGCCCCACAGCCCGTATGACCTTGAATGAACGATCTCTCCAGATACGGGTCAGAAGATTGCTGGTTGAATCCTGCTGAGTGCACACAGGTCAAAGGCTCCGCCGGTTCGTCCGGCGGGGCCTTTGACGTCAACGGGTGACATCAACGCCTAGAGCGTTCCTTTTGGACCTTCGTCCGAGGGCCGAGTCGAGCGATACGCTGCGCGCCGTGGACATGCCCAACTGGTTCGTCTGGATCCCTCTCGGTCTCGCCCTCTTGCAGATGCTTGCCCTCGTACGCATCATCCGCCGACTGCGCGGACCCGACTCCGTGGTGCGATTCAAGGCGCGCCTCGACCTGGTGGACGCCGTCGGTAACTTGCTGCTCATCGGCGGACTCCTACTGAGTTTCGTGGTGGCGGAATCCTGGTTCTGGCTCGCCGCCGTCGGTTTCGCGCTCATGTCCGCCGTCTATGCCGTGAAGGGCGTCTACCTGCTCCGCGCCCGCCGCCGCCCCACGGCCTGATCCCTGATCCGGACGACAGGCCCTAGATCGGCCGCAGTGTCGGACGTCATCAAGGCGTCCGACTACAAGATCTCGTCCCTCGGGTCGTCACCCAGTGCGTGGTCCATCTGATCGACGGCGGTCCTGAGCGTCGTGCTCATGACCTGCGCGTAGGTCGAGCGTTTTATTGTTGTTGGGGTTCGGGGTCAGATCAGTGCTTTGCCCACCTCATGGATGGTGGGCCGGTCCCCCCGGCGCGTGGCTGAGCATCGCGTCGACCAGTTCGCCCAGCTCACCGGGTACTTTCACGGGCCGACGCCGGCCGTTGGCGACTGCCTGTCGCTGCACGGGGCGTGGAGTGGCGTCCGGGTACTCGACCGACTGCCGGCCGGTGGCGGAGATGAGCAGCGAGGCTCCGAGGGCGTAGACGTCGGCTTCCTGCGTCGGCTCCGCTTCCCCGGTGTCGAGCACGCTGCGCGCGATCTCCGGTGCCTCCCCCCCCTGGGCGAGGGCGAGGTCGATGCGGTGGGTTCGTTCCGGCCCGATGATGAAGTGGGCGGGTTGCACGTCGCCGTGTGCCCAGCTCCGCACGTGGAGATCGGCCAGGGCTTGGACACATTTCAGCGCCACGCTGGAGCGCGGGCTGATGGACGAACCCTTGCTATGGCATTGCTCCCACAGCTTGTTGAGGTCTGGTCCGTCGTGCCATGGCTGGAAGTTCCACGTGCCGTGCTCCCGTTCGCCGTACGCAACGGTGTCGAGCCCGAGGCGGTGCAGGACGGCGCCCTCGCGTGCGGGGGCGAGCGCGGTCCACGGCTGGGCGGGCCCGCACCCTTGGGCGGGTGCGGGCCCGGCTCGTTGAGGCGGTGCGCAGTCAGGGCCTTGAGGTTACCGCGGGATCGGACATAGAAGCGATGGGATGGAGTTATCGAGACAAAGTTCTTTGCGCCAAGACTTCGGAGCCGCTCACCTCATTCAAGGCTGGCGCGCTCCCGGCGTTGATTTTGATGACCCACTGTAGAATCTCGTTGACGCCACGAGAATCTACTAGTCGCACCTGAAGCTCAGACACCTTGGGCAGTGGAGTTACTTTGCAGCTCCACTTTCCTTCTGCAGCGGCGATCGAACAAGGTTCATACGACGGCCATAGAGTGCCGTTGTCGATATTCTTCACGAAAGCCCACAAAGATCGCCCTTGCAGTGTCCCGTCAAAGCTGCCGGAGACTTCCAGTATTTCATCCTGCGAGATCTTGCCGCCAGAGGGTTCTGCAACCTCTGCCGTAACTCTCGCTGCTTTAGAAACTCCCCCAGGGCTAAATATGCTCACGATCATTGGATTTGCGGCTAGTAGCGTAAACAGAGCAGACAATAGCCCTGCAATTGCGATGGCCAGCGGAGTGTGATCCTGGACCCACACCGAAACGCGTCCCCTGTTCGGGTCGACTTGCCCTGAAGGTTCGACCTCTATGTCCGGAGATGCGGTTACTTCGTTCTCGGTCATTCATCCTCCCCCTCTGGGAGATACCGACAGAGGGGAATGTGTAAACTTCTTGGTCAAATAATGAAACTCTTCACCCTGAAATGATAATCCTGGATCGCCATTGGCGGTTTCTGACTGCTTGCGTCAATGGAGTAGGTGGGGTGAAGTTGATGCCGTTACTCAGCGACTTGATGAGACGCGATGCGCCTTCATGGCTGGCCGGCCGGCCGGTCGTCGGCTGAGGTGCAGGGCCGGATCCGGTCAGGACGTTGCTTCTGCCCCACAGTCGCGCCAGATTGTGCGGACGCTGGAGCATGGCTGAGGAGGCCTCCACCTATGCGGCGGCCCTCGCGGACTCGATGGGGCTGGTCTGCTTCGACCCTCAGCAGAACCGGCTCAGGCCCTGAAACCGGGGGCGCGCCTCTGTGTTGGTTTCCGTCTCGTTCGGCACCGTTCACGGTCGTTCAGCCGAAACTCGAAGCCGTCAGATTGCGGCGGGTGGCGGTAGCGTCTGGTGCCTTGGGGTCTTTCGGGGGGACTTGACCGTTGCCCGGTCGGCCGCGCCCTCTGCCGCGAAGAGTCAAGTCAGTTCAGGAGCCGACTATGGATGACGACGTTCAGCTGATCAGCGACGGCGATGGACTGGCCGTCATCGGGAGTCCGGCGGCTGTCGAACGTTTCCTGGTCTCCGAGGGGCTGCCGTCGAAGGACCTCGGGCTGCCGCGGCTCGGATCCGCCCTCAGTGCTGTGGCTGGAGTTGCGCAGACCGGTTCCGAGATTGCGGCCAACTCGGGGCGCTGGGTGAAGTTGACCGAGCAGTCCGCGCAGGCTCTCAAGAAGTACAGGCTGATGAAGGGCTCGAATGCGGGGGCCAGTCGTGCCGTGTTGACGGAGAACGGCAAGATCAAGGGTCTCCTCGAATTGGCGAGGACGCCCGGAGCGCTGCTGAGCAACCCCGCGCTGCTGGCCGGCGCCGCGGGGCTCATGGCGCAGCTCGCCATGCAGCAGACCATGGACGAGATCACCGACTATCTCGCCGCGATCGACGAGAAGGTCGACGACGTGCTCCGCGCCCAGAAGGACGCGGTGTCCGCGGACATGATCGGAGCCGGCTTCGTCATCGAAGAGGCCATGATCGTCCGAGAGCAGGTGGGACGGGTCTCCGAGGTCACGTGGTCGAAGGTGCAGGCCACGTCGATGACGATCGCGCGCACCCAGGCCTACGCGTTGCGTCAACTCGACGCGCTCGCCGAGAAGATGGAGCAGAAGACCAAGATCGGCGATCTCGCCAAGGCGTCCAAGGACGCGGAGTTCGCGGTTCGGGAGTGGCTCGCCGTTCTCGCGCGCTGCTTCCAACTGCACGACGCGATCGCCGTGCTCGAACTCGACCGTGTGCTGGATGCGTCTCCGGACGAGCTGGACCGGCATCGGCTCGCGGTCCGGGCGGCCCGGCAGAACCGGATGGAACTCATCGCCCGGAGCACCGAGCGTCTGATGGCCCGCGTGGACGCGGCTGTCGGCACGGCCAACACCAAGGTGCTGCTGCATCCGACCGCGTCCCCGGCCGTGGTGCATTCGGGCAACCATGTCGCGATCGCCGTCGTCGACTTCCACGGGCGGCTCGGGATCGAGCACGGCCGGCAGTCGTTGGACGCGAGACGATGGGTGGACGCGGCCGCGGAGAAGCGAGACAAGGTGCTCGAGACGGGAGCGGGAGGCGTCATCGCCGCCCGGCGCCTCGGCAACGAGACCCTCGGCCGGGCCAGATCGGTGACGGGCAAGCTCTCCAGCGGGATTACCGAACGGGTGCTCCGCCGGCGCGGGGACGACGAAGAGCGCGACGAACAACGCGTCGAAGCACGCGAAGAGGAACGCGAGGAGGACGGCTGAGACTTCGGCGGCACGCGCTCGGCGGCGGTGGCTCTGGTTGTGCACGGCCGGTCCGCAGGTCCGCTGCGTTACGCTCCGCGCCATGAAGCTGAAGGCAGTGGCCACACTGGTTCTCGTCGGCGCGGGCGGGATGGCCGTCGTCGCGGCAACGGGTGTGTGGGCGCTGTCCGGTGGGCTCTACGGCTGTACGAGGGCGGACGAAGCGCTCGCCCCCAGCCTGGCGTCCCTGCCCATCCTCGACGCGTACCCGAGCGGGACGCGGCTCCAGGGCGAGCCGTACTCCGGGTGCGACGAGGACGACGGGTTCGCCTACGCCGGGCAGTACTACCGGCCCACGACATCCCGGGCCGGCGTGCTGGCCTTCTATCGCCAGGCCGCCACGGAGGACGGCTGGCGACTCACGAGTGCCAACCCTTCGCCGTCCCCGGCACCGGGCAGTCTCGCGGTCGACACCTCGGCGCTCTGTTTCGAGAAGTCCGTCGAGGGCACTACCGCCCATCTCGCCGTGTGGTTCCCCAGCGATCTCGACGACAGCGAGGGCGAGAGCAACATCGACAGCAACAGCGACGGCAACAGCGCCGATGAGTACGGCTTGGACGTCACGGCCAGCCACGACGGGGCCGCCTGGTGCTGATGCGGCCTCGGCGCACCCCATGGCATCCCACGGCACCCCGTGGCATCCCACGGCACCCCGTGGTGATCACTGTCGGCGTGGTTCGAGCCCTCTAGGACTTTGCTCGGACGCCGTCGGCGATGCGCTTGCCGATCGTTTCGTCGATCTTCGACCAGTACGCGAAGGCGCGTTCGAGGACGGGCTCGCTCA